>SCSX01000018.1 GCA_004297825.1 Spirochaetota bacterium | reverse complement strand
GGCCGGGTCACGTGACCCGGCCTTCGCGCGTTTGTGTGTCGTTATTTCGGGTTTTATTATCAGGCGTGCCCGGAGGATCCGAGCACGTTGATGTTCTTATGCATGTACAGCTCCTTGAGCGAATCGCGCGCCGGTCCCAGGTACTTCCGCGGGTCGAACTCCGCGGGCTTTTCGGTGAATACCTTGCGGATGGCCGCGGTCATTGCGAGACGCCCATCCGAATCTATGTTGATCTTGCACACCGCCGAGCGCGCCGCCTTGCGCAGCTGGTCCTCGGGGATGCCCACCGCGTCCTTGAGCGCCCCCCCGTGCGTGTTGATGATCCTCACCTGCTCTTGTGGAACCGAGGACGATCCGTGGAGCACGATCGGGAAGCCGGGTATACGCTTCTCGATTTCCTCGAGTATGTCGAAACGCAGCGGGGGCGGTACCAGGATTCCCTGGTCGTTCCGCGTGCATTGTTCCGGCTTGAACTTGTTCGCCCCGTGGGAGGTTCCGATAGAAATGGCCAGCGAATCGACGCCCGTTTTTTTCACGAAATCCTCCACCTCCTCCGGTCTCGTGTAATTCGAGTGCTCCGCCGATACGTCGTCCTCGACGCCCGCGAGCACGCCGAGCTCGCCCTCTACCGTAACATCGTGCTTGTGCGCGAATTCAACCACCTTCTTCGTGAGCGCGGCGTTTTCGTCGTAGGGGAAATGCGATCCGTCGATCATTACGGAGGAGAATCCGCTCTCTATGCAGTCCTTCGCGAGCTCGAACGTGTCGCCGTGGTCGAGGTGCAGGACGATGGGGATGGGATACCCGAGCTCCCGGGCGTATTCGACCGCGCCGCGCGCCATGTTCCGCAGCAGGGTGGCATTCGCGTATTTCCGCGCCCCCGAGGAGACCTGGAGGATCACGGGAGACTTGGTCTCCACGCAGGCCTGGATGATGGCCTGAAGCTGTTCCATGTTATTGAAGTTGTACGCGGGAATGGCGTAACCGCCCTTCATCGCCTTCGCGAACATATCCCGCGTGTTAACCAGTCCGAGTTCCTTGTAGCTTATCATGACGATACTCCCGCTCCCCATTGGAAAATTTTGCGACACCGATCATCGCCGGGATCTTTGCGCGGCATCATTGTATGTACCCTGATTTCGACGACCGGAATCTGCGGCAGGTATCCTGAATTGCCTGGATGTTCGCCCCCCGCCCTATAAGTATGTAATTAAAAATCCGCGCCGTCAAGGCAATTATCCGCTCCGAACGAATAGCCGACCGGCGGGTGCGTGTCGGCTTCCCGCGCCGCGTGATGACGATACCGGGCATGAAATAGGTCCATGCCCGGCGCAAAATTGGAAGAGCGGGGAGGTTGTGCGATGTGCTTTCTGAATTATTGGAGCCTCTTCTTGAGCGATGCTGCCGGCTGTACGCCTACCATCCTTTCCGCCTCCTGCCCCCCCTTGAACAATATGAGGGTCGGGATCGAGTTGATCGCAAAACGGCTGGCCAGGCCGGGATTCTCGTCGGTGTTGCATTTAACGATCTTGACATTCACCTCTCCGGATTGGGCGATTTCTTCGAGTATCGGGGTCTGCATCCTGCACGGCCCGCACCAGGGGGCCCAGAAATCAACGAGGACGGGTACGGTGCTGGCCTGCACCTCGGTGGAAAAGTTCTGCTCGGTGAGTTCGGTTATATGGTCCATGAATATCTCCAAAACGAAATGGTATTTTAACAAATATTAAAATAATGAATTATCGAACGATCGTAAAGAATATTTTTAATAGGCGGGAAATATGTGAGACTCGGAACAACCGGTATGCACCGTCCAGGGACCGCCGGGCATTGAGAAGCGCAGTCCTAGGCGGCGGACCCGGCGCGTTCCTTTGCCGACCTGCGCACCCGGTATATAACGTATACCACGGCCGCCGCCAGCATGATCGCGCCTACGGCAAGGTTGTAGTTCCGGAGCAGGGTCTGTGTTTTGCCGCGGACGGCGTCCCAGTTGGTGCCCAGCATGAAACCGGCGTGGATCCAGATGAAATTCCATACCGCGGCGCTCGCGACAGAGAGCGCCAGGACACGTGCAGGGGAAAGCATGGAGATTCCGGAAACCAGCGAAATCACCGAACGTATGCCGGGGAGAAACCTGTTTCCGGCTACGACGGGATATCCGAACCTCCGGAACCATGCCTCCGCGGAAAGGATGCTTTTGGAGGAGAAAAAGCTGTAATTCTTGTTCATGAAAAATTCCTTTCCCATGAACCTTCCCAGGAAAAACAGCAGCATGAAACCCACAACACTTCCCAGGGTCGTGACGCCGTATACGAGGAAATAATTGAGCCTCCCGGTTCCCACGAGAAATGCCCCGAAGGCGGTGATGGTGTCCCCGGGAATGGGCGGAAAAAGGTTTTCAATGACGGCGCTTACAAACAGGAACAGGTAGAAAAGCGCCTCATTGCAGGCGAGTACCTTGTCGAGAAGCTCTAAAATTGTGGTTTCCATTTAATGACCATAGCGTGTATATCATGAAATTTCCGGATTATCATCAAACTGGCCCGGAATGGCACAAGCCCTACACATATCCCTTGTAAATGTTAATCTCGGGGTCGTCGTTGCATTTCCCGCAGAACGCCATCGATTCCGCATGCCCGCAGCTGAATCCCCAGAGGTCCAGGATGCGGCATTCCCTGCAGAGGGGCTTCCCGCAGCCATTGCACACCACGACCGCGTCGCGCGCTGCGCATACCTGGCATGGCGTGCCGTCGATGATCGTGATCACTCGCCGCGTCCTTCCACGATGTATATCGCGCGCGGGTACACGAGCGCGGTGAGCGCATACAACTCCCAGGCGAAGGCGACAAACCCGAGGTACCCAAGGACCGGCATTTCGAAAAGTTTCACGTCGCCGAGTATCGGTACCGTATAGAACCATTTCGTGTGCGCCCAGTAGTTCCAGAATTCCCACAAATAGCCGCACAGGAGCCCCGCGAGGGAGAGGGCGGCCGCGGGCCTGTAATTCCCCCGTGTCATGGCGCCGGCAAGGGACGGATTTCCCATGGAGTAGTTCAGCGGCTCTATGAGCAGGAAGAAGCCGATCCAGACGAATGCGGCGGTGTACTCGGAGAGGTGCGTTCCGGTGGCCCATTTCAGGAATATAAAAAGCGATTCGTCCGCGGCGCGGCCGGCATAGTACATGGAGAACGGCACTATGGGGACCGCGAGGAATATCAGCCCCAGGATGAAGGAGACGGCAAGCGTCCTTTTCCCCAGGCGCAGGGGACGGCCCCGGAGCGGTTTCATCATGTGTGAAAGCATGCCGTAGGCCAGCAATACCCCCGGCACGATGGTCGCGAATGACCACACATAGCCGAAATAGCGCACCCCGAGGTTCGGGGTGAGATTGAGGTAGTGCCAGTTGGAGAGGAAGATATTGAACCACTCGAACACCCACCAGCTCACCACGGAAATTACGGCAAGGGGGACGATAGCGCCCGTCCGGATCAGGGAGGCGCGGCCCGTACGGACGAGGACCGCGTCGAAGACAAGTATCAGGCCGGTCCAAAGGACAGGTGTGGCCCAGGTGGTGAACGCATTTGCCTGCACCAGGATACAGCACTCCATGCCTACGATAAGCACAACACCCGGCCAGAAATGATACGGTATCCCGGATTTCACAGACCATCCCCGAATTCTTAATATCATGAATCGCCGTGAGTATAAGGAGGGGGACCCCGTTGGGCAAGACTTTTATCGCGCGCGAACCCGCCTCCCGCGAGTCGCCGACGTCTCTGCCCGAAGCCGGGAAACTGGCAGGCCTTTAAGGCCCGGCGGGGAGGGGGCCGATACGGGAAAGGCAATCCACCATACCCGTGGAAAAAATAAAATTCCGGACAAATCTCAATTATTTATTGACGGAATGCCTGCCTTTATGGTAAATTGTTATTGGTCGGACCACTCGGCCACCGGACAAATAACATGACAAGCGCGGCAAGAAAACTGGATCCCGTCGTCAAGAGCAGGCTGCACGAGGGAATCGTGCGCCAGGTGCTGCAGAAAATCCTCGCGGGGGAGCTCAAGCCCGGTGAGAAGCTCCCTGCCGAAAGGGAGATCGCGGAAAGCCTCAAGGTAAACAGGGCCACCCTGCGCGAGGCGCTCAAGAAGCTCGAGGTGCTGGGGCTGGTCGATATCCGGCACGGGGACGGCATCTACGTACAGAATTATCTCGAAAGCGGCAACCTGGAGCTTTTCCGCGAGATAATTTACAGCAAGGCGATACTGAACCCCGGCGTGCTGGAAAACATCCTGGTGATACGCCGGATACTGGTGCCCGAGATGGCGGCTATAGCGGCGGAGAAGCGAACGGACGAACATGTGCGCGATCTTGCAACGCTCGTCCTGGACGATCCCGGCGACGAGATGCTTGAACGCGATCTCACCGTGCATCGGATGATAGCCCGCGCGAGCGGCAATTTATTCTACATATTCATACTGAATTTTTTCAACCAGCTCTTTCGGGACTTCGGGCCAATCTATTTCGATTTTCCCGAAAACAGGGAGCGCTCCGCGAAATTTCACCGTGACATCGCGGCGGCGATAGGGGCCGGGAAGGCCGACAAGGCTCGCAAGATTATGCACGAGGTCCTGCTTTTTACCGAGGAAAGGATACATGAATACTACAAGGCCGGCAACTCCGTGGGACGCGGCGCGGCCGGCAAGGGGGCGTAACATGAAACGGTTCATCGAAAAATACAAGGGCGAGGAATACGACATCGTGGTCATCGGGGGAGGAATCACGGGAGCGGCCGTGGCGTATGACGCGGCGTCCCGCGGGCTGAAGGTGGCGCTCCTCGAGAAAAACGATTTCGGATGGGCGACCTCCGCGGCGACCTCCAAGCTCATTCACGGGGGACTGCGGTATCTCAACAACATGGAGTTCGGCCTCGTGCGGGAATCGCTCCGCGAGCGGCGCATCCTGGAAAACATAGCCCCGAACCTGGTGTACCCGATTCCCTTCATGGTTCCGAACTACCACAAGTTCAAGAACAACAAGTGGATAATCAAGATCGGGCTCACGCTCTACGACATTCTTTCCTTCGATAAGAAATGGACGTGGGACAAGAGCAAGCGGATCCCCAACCACTCATCGTACTCGAAGAAGAAGGTCATGACCATGGAGCCCAACGTGAGAAAGCTGGGGCTTACCGGGGCGGCACTCTACTACGACTGCCAGAGCATCTTCCCCGAGAGGCTCACCCTGGCATTCGTCAAGTCGGCCGAGAGCTACGGGGCGCATGTGGCCAACTACGCCAGGGTTCTCGACTTCCTCTACAGCGACGGGAAGGGCGTCGCCGGCGTAAAGGTGCAGGATATCCTAACCGGGAAAACCGTCGAGGTAAAGGCGCGCCTCACGATAAACTGCGCGGGCCCCTGGGCGGACATCGTGCTCAACCTCGCCCAGAAGGGCAACGGGAACCACCATATCCGGCGTTCGGAAGGGATTCACCTCATCCTGAAAAACGCGGTCGAGAAAAACGCGGTGACCATGCTCACGCCGGGTGGGAGGCATTTCTTCGTGGTGCCGTGGCGGGGCCACTCGCTGGTCGGGACCACCGACAAGGAATATGTGGGAAATCCCGATGAGTACCATGTTTCGCGCGCGAGCATCGAAGAGTTTATTACCGAGATCAACGGGTCCTTCGGGGACGGCGGCATCTCCTACAAGGACGTGCAGTACGCCTACGGCGGACTGCGCCCGCTGGTCGATACCCAGACCGAGGGGACGTACAAGTCTTCCCGCAAGTACGAAATTTACAATAACGCGCTCCAGGGCTTCGAAGGACTCATCACGGTCGAGGGCGGCAAGTATACGACGAGCCGGAAACTCGCGGTAAATGTGCTGAAAATGGTCCAGGTGAAGCTGAAAACACGGCTGCCCCGGTCCACGACCGCGCTCGAATATCTCAAGGGATGCGAGATCGAGGACATGGCCGGGTTCCTGGACAGGGCCCGCAAGCAGAACCCGGACTTCAGCATAAAGACGCTTGAGTACCTCGCCCGGAATTACGGGACCGAGTACAACGCGGTGCTCGAGCTCGCGCGCGCCGATAAAAAGCTCGCCCAGCAGGTGAGCGCCGACGGGGAAATACTCGCCGAGGTCGTCTACGCGGTACGCGTCGAGTGTGCGCGGACGCTTTCCGATATCATGCTGCGCCGGACGGGGACCGGTACCCTGGGCTACCCGGGCGACAAGATCATGAAGCTCGTGGCTGCGGTCGCGGCGAAGGAGCTCAAGTGGGACGCGGCACGCGTGCGGAAGGAGATCGCCAGCGTCAAGGCGCAGCTTGTGCTTCCCAACGGTGAAAAGGGCGCGAAGAAGCGGTAACGCGGACCTCACGCCGCGTAATGACATCATTACCTTTGGAGTAAGGGACATGCACAAGGATAAGACCTACCGGGACATTTTGAAATGGGGCGACCCGTCCCACGAGGAGACGCTGGACGCGCACCTGCTCGAATTCGCGGGGAAGACGTTCGGCCTTTCGAAGGGCGATCTTGAAGGGAAATACCTCCCGGGCGACGCTTCGGTGCGCGTGCGAAAAAGCGCGCTGCCGAAACCGGTGATATCGGCGCTCGAAAAAATAGCGGGGGCCGGGAACGTAAGCGTGGACGGCTTTGAAAGGGCATACCACGCATACGGGAAGTTTTTCCTCGACCTGGTGTATCTGCGCCTGGGCCGGGTGAAGTACCCCCCGGATGCGGTCGTCTATCCGCGGGACGAGGAAGACGTCATGAAGCTCGTGGCGTTCTGCAACGCGAAAAAAATTCCCATAACGCCCTTCGGCGGTCACTCGTCGGTGACGCGCGGCGTGGAGACACCGCGCGGGGGTATCAGCCTGGACCTCACCCGGCATATGAACGGGGTGATCAGGGTGAACGAGGTGAATTCGACCGTGACGGTGCAGCCCGGCATGTACGGCCCGGCGTTCGAGGAATATCTCAACAAGTTTAAATCCGGTTTCACCTGCGGGCATTTCCCGCAGTCATTCGAATACTCCACGGTGGGCGGCTGGGTGGTGACACGCGGCGCCGGCCAGGCCTCGACCGGGTACGGCAAGATCGAAGACATGGTGCTTTCCCTGCGCGTGGTCACGCCGCGCGGCGTCATTGAGACGAAGGATTATCCGGCGGCGGCCATTGGGCCCGATATCGACCAGGTCATTATCGGATCCGAGGGCGCGTTCGGCGTGGTGACGGAGGTCACCATGAAGATTCGAAAATTCCTTCCGGCAAACACCGCGTACGCTTCTTTCATTTTCAGGGACTTTACCGGCGCGGTGCGCGCGATGCGCGAGGTGATGCAGGGCGAGTTCGGGAAGCCGCACCTCTTCCGTATCTCGGACTACGAAGAGACCGACGTCGCCTTCACGCTCAAGGGCGCGGAAGGCTCCCTGGCCGACAAGGTGCTTTCCTTCCTGGGCTACAAGCCGCTCAAGCGCTGCCTCATGTTCGTCGCCGTGGAGGGGGAGCGCGATTACGCGAGGTTCGTCGTGAACAAGGTCAAGGCCGTGGCAAAGGCCCACGGCGCCTTCGCGACCGGGGCCTCCCCCACGAAAAAATGGCTGGAGCAGCGCTACTCGAGCGCGTACCTGCGCGATCCCCTGATGGACCTTGGCCTCATGACCGATACGCTCGAGACCGCCGTGAGCTGGGAAAACCTGGTCCCCCTGTGGAGCGCAGTGCGCGCGTACATCAAGGCGCGTCCCGATACGGTATGCATGGTGCACATCTCGCACGTCTACGAAAACGGGGCGAACCTCTACTTCACCTTCCTGTCGCCCATCAGGAAGGGCCAGGACGCCGACGATTTCATAAAGTTTCACAAGGGGATCATCGACACGGTGCACGCGAACGGCGGATCGCTCTCCCATCACCACGGCGTGGGGAAGCTCATGGCCCCGTGGATGAGGGACGAGCTTGGGGCGACGGGGCACGGCCTGGTGCAGGCGATGAAGGATTATTGCGATCCCAAGGGCATCATGAACCCCGGGGGGACGCTCGGACTCAAGTAACTCTTCTCGATCCCCACATCTTCTATTCTTACACACCCCTCAAAGGCGCAGGAATGTAGTGATTGACAAATCATAAGCATGGGTTCCGATATTACTTATGGCACAGATAAAACCCCTCGCCGCGTGTCCGGACTACGCGCCGGTCCTCGCCTACTGGTCCTACAACCTCTGGTACCGCACGCGTCCGATCGACTACGACGTGCTGGTGAAATCATACCGGCAGCGCACGACGGCGAATACGATACCGCTTGCCTGGGCGGCCGTCGATGAGAGCATGCCGGTGGGAATGGTATCCCTGAAGAACGACGACCTCTGGGCCCGGAAGGACCTGAATCCATGGCTCGCTTCGCTCTTCGTGGTCCCGGAATTCAGGAGACGAGGTATTGCGGAGGAACTTGTTGCCGCCGTTATTGGAAAGGCCAGGGATCTCAAGCTGACCATGATCTACCTCTTCCTGGACGCGAAGGACGAGACGCGTCTCGCGGAATACTACAAGGCGCGCGGCTGGCGCTATCTGGAAGACGCGCTCGACAACGAAGGCCATCCCACGCAAATATTTTTTTTCCCGCTCTAGTTTCGCGATCGTGAATTTCATTCCGCGTGCGCGGAAGCTCCGCGACGCCTGCGTAGATATCCCCGTCCGCGTCAATTTCGATTCCCAGGCACATCACCCCAGCTTTATCGAGTCTGTTGTACGCAATTCTTGGCGTCTTCCTTTAGTGTTATATAATCACTTTAACATAATATGAAAAAACACTTTACAAATATTCGATTATCGACTACCTTAACTTATGAATAGTGCGCCAAGAGAATAAAATTATGAATATCCCTCAGCCAATACCCTATCAGGGAAGTAAAAGATTTTTAGCTCCTTTAATCCTAAAATTTTTTCCTCTATATTTTGATAAATTAATTGAGCCATTTGCTGGTTCGGCAGCTATATCATTTGCTGCCGCAGCAAACAATTTAGCCACGAGCTATCACTTAAATGATCTTAATGCACCGCTAATGCACCTATGGAATTTGATCATCAATGATCCCTTTTCTTTAATTGACTCTTATAATAAGATTTGGCATGATCAGATTGGGAATGAAAAGGAATATTATAACCATATACGAAATAGATTTAATAACAACCACCACCCATCCGACCTGTTATTTTTGCTTGCAAGATGTGTTAAAGCAGCTATTAGATATAATTCAAATGGTGAATTCAATCAAAGCCCAGATAACAGACGAAGAGGTAAATCCCCCACTAATATGAAAAATGAGATTCTTGGAGCATCAAAACTATTAAAAGGAAAAGTTAAAATTACATCATTTGATTACAGAAATATTATTAATGATATAAATCAGAATGATCTTGTATATATGGATCCTCCCTATCAAGGAGTTGTTAGTAAACGTGATACTAGATATTCAAACGGGGTCGAATATAATGAATTTGTAGAATTTCTTAATGAATTAAATAATAAAAATATAATGTATATTATAAGTTATGATGGAAAACGAGCAGATACTAATTACGGAAAAGATTTACCTGTTTTTTTAAGTTTGCATAAAATCTTACTTGATGCCGGTTTATCAACCCAAGCAACATTATTAGGAAGGACTGAGCGAACCTATGAATCGTTATATCTTTCTTCAAGATTAACTGAACAATTAAATGCTAAATATAATCAGATCGACCACTTTCAAGAGGATCAACAATTATTATTTGCTTAGCCAAAATGAAAAAAAACAAAATACCTGCTGATATACTTAAATTTATAAAATCAATAACAAATAAAAGGGCCAAGATAGTAATTGACCATATTATTAAGAATGAATTTATTACTACCGAACAATTAAAAAATGATTATGGTTATGATCATCCTCCACGTGCTGCAAGAGATGTAAGAGAATCAGGTGTCCCCTTAGAAACTTTTTACATTAAATCAAAAAATGGGAAAAATATCGCTGCGTACAAATTTGGAGATTTTAATAAAATTAATAAAGGTAAATTGGGGGGCCGTAAAATATTTCCTAAAGAACTACATGATAAATTATATGAAGAAAACCAAGGGAAATGCTATATATGTAATATCCAATTAGAAAAAAGGTATCTTCAAATAGATCATAGAGTCCCTTATGAAGTTGCTGGTGATCAAAACAATAATTATGATGAACATAATTATATGCTTCTATGTAGTTCTTGCAATCGTGCAAAGTCTTGGTCATGTGAACATTGTGAAAATTGGATAAATATCAATACTATTGAAATATGCTTAAACTGCTACTGGTGTCATCCTGATAATTATAATCATATTTCCATGATAGATACGAGACGACTTGATATTACTTGGCAAGGTGAAGAAGTTCAACTCTACAATTTAATAAAAAATCAAGCTAGTAATTCTTCAAAATCTCTTTCCACTTTTGTTAAAGAAATAATTGAAGAATATATTATTAATAAATAATAACCTGTAACAGGTATAGTATTGGCGTCACACGTGCGGGATGTCCGGTTCAAGGTCGATATGCTCCGCCCTACGTAACTCAAATACAAATTCGGGAAAGAGGTCTACGATGATTCGCAGGATTCTGGTTTTATTAACAGCAGCGACGCTTGCAACCGCCGGGTGCGAAACCGGGCAGCCGAAAACCGGAGAGCCGGAAAAAACGAAATTGAAGACCGAAACCGAGGCAGAAAAATTCCTGAAGGTCAACAAGGATTCCGCCGAGCTGTTCAAGGTTCTGTGGACGTCGGATCGTTACGCGGTCGCCCAGATGGCGTATGAGGACCAGGTCAAGCGCCAGGACGATCCGGGCGGGGACAAGTACATGGCGGAGGAGCTCAAGAAGTTTGACAAGATCGATCACTTCTGCGAAGGGGTCGTGTCGATATCCATCCGGCCCGATAACGGTCACATCGCGAAGGTGCGCCCCAAGGAGCTCACCTATCTCATGGAAATAGACAAGCTCATCGTCGAGGACATACAGCGCTGGAATTTCCAGTTCCCGGCGAACGTCTACAACCCGCCGCTGCGCTTCGACGTGCGCTACCGCGTGGTGCTGCGCAAGCAGCAGTCCGACGAGGAGATAATGAAAGAGGTTCGCGAAAAATTGAAGGAGAAGACCCCCCAGTAGCCGGGCTGCGGGGGGCCCGGCCGGCGGAAAACTACAGCGTGGTGGTATTGATGATCAGCCGCACCGCATGTTCGTCCATCTGCAGCTTCTTCGAAATGTCAAGCGGCGTCCATCCTTTCGATGAGAGGTCGCGCACCGTTTTAATCATTCCCTCATTGATGTTCTTGCCCAGGGCAGGATCCCCCTTCATTTGACGCGCGATCGGGTTGTTTGTCTCCACCGCCTGGAGGAAATCGGCGAATTGCTTCATCTTCCTGTCGGTCTGGTCGAACATCTGCTTGAGCCGCGTATCGGTGCTTTCGATATCGGTGCGCATCGTTTCGACCCTGTGGGACATCGCGTTGATCTGGAGGATTCGCTGTTCAAGGTGTTCCGATAGGCTTTCGAGCTCGGCGAACTTGTCCTTCACATCGCGAATATCCTGCTCCCTCGACTTCAAGACCAACGTGTTTTCCTCGATCGATTTCAGGTACTGGGTGAGCTTTTGGGATTTCTTGTCCGCACGGTCGATGGCGCCCTGGAACGAGCTGATCTTTCCTTCCAGCGTCCTGATAAGCACCTCCGAGGACTGCACCGATTCGAGATTTTTCCGTATCGCGTCGTCCTGCTGGTTGAGATCCGCTATGCGCGACTCGAGCGTGTTGTAGCTCTGGCCTAGCGCGTCGATGCGCGCGTTCACCTGGTCGATTCTGGAGGTCTTTTGAACGAGGGTATCGGCGCGGTTGGACACCTCGTCGGTGATCTCGATGAGCCCGGTGAGCTGGCTTTCGAAATGCTCCAGCTTGCCCTTGCGCGCCTCGTATGCCTTTATCTCTTTGTCAACGCTGCGGCGCATGTCCTTGAAGCGCTCGAAATCCTCCTTGAATTTCTGGAGGTTTTTCGTCTCCTCCCGGGCCTCGCGTATCACCCCGTGATACTGCTGTATGGCTTCCTCGACCTTGCGGACCATCTCCTCGTTCCTCGAGAAGATCTGCTTGCTCTCTTCGTATTTCAGGATTTCGCCGTGGATCTCCGCCAGTCGGGTATCCATCTGCGAGAACTCGTCCTTGACGCGGTCCATCTGGCGTGTCATTGAAATATTAAGCTGGTCTTCCATGGATGAAAGCCTGTCGGAAAGCCGCTCGAACCGTTCCTCGACGCCCTGGTACTCGGACTGGAGTTTGTCCACCTTCTGCTGGGCGGTCTCCGCGAGCCCGCGCTCCATCTCCATGTACTTCTCGCCGAAATCCTCGATTTTTCTCCTGATGTCCTCGGCCTCGCTGCGGGCGGCGCGCACGATTTCGTCCTTCTTCGAAATGGAATGGATGGTCAGGTTGTCGAGCTCGACGCGGATTTTTCCGACTTCATCTTCGAAGGAAGCGATGAGCTTGGATTTGGAATCGTCAATGTTCGACTCAACGTTGCGGAGTTTGCCGTACACCTTCTCGATGTCGGCGTCCAGCTTATCGAACAGGGAATCGCGCGTCGCGCCGAATTCGGCGACCGAGCCGGAGATCTCCTTGCGGAGCTCGCCGGTCTTTTCCTTGATATCGGCGAATACGCTGTTCTCGAGATCGGCGAGTGTCAGCTTGAGCGTCTGAATCTTCTGGCTGATATCCGAGACGTCGGCGCGGGTGTCGGAAAGCGCCTGGTCGCGGGTTTCCTGGAGCGTGAGATCGAAGCCGTCTATAGCCTTCTCGAGGGTCATGATCTTAGCGTTGATCTCCGAGAATACCTTTTTCTCGGCCGATTCGACCCGGTTTTCCAGGAGGTCAACCGAGTGGCCCACCGAATCTGCCTTCTGCTGGATTGTTTCCATGATGGCGTCACCGGTAGTGGTTATGCCCTGCTCCATCCGCTGCAGCGAGTCCGTGAAGCTTCCCATGAGGGAGTCGATGCGCTCCTGGGTGACCTTAAGCAGCGCGGACTCGTTGTCCTTTACGGAATCCTTGAGCCTGTTGAACTGGACGGCGATCTCCTCGCCCAGCTCGCGGGAGCGCTCGCGCACCTTTTCGTTGAATGCCTGGATGAGCACCGCGCTTTCCCGCTCGAGCCGCGCGAGCCCCTCGGAAAGGTTCACGATCTTCTTCGTCATCTCGTTGAAACCGGCTTTCGTGGAGGCGATGAACTCGATCTGGCGGTTTACGTCGCGGGCGGCGTTGGATACCACCTTCAGATCTTCCTCGACCTTTTTGAAGCTCGTCTTCTCGGCGTCTATCCCCTTCATCTTCGTTTCGATCTCGGAGATGGATTCGCGCAGGTTTCCGGAAAGGCCGTGCGCCTTCTTTATGAGAATGTCCATTTCGATGGTGGCGTCATTGAAACGACGGCCCTCGGTGTCGGCGAGTTTGCGGAACTCGGAAAAGATTTTCGAGGAGTACCTCCGGAGCTTGACCAGCTTGAGGTTCGAGCGGTCGAGCCTTCTGAAAAGCACGATCGTCAAAAGGCACGCGAGCATCGTGATGATATTCAAGGTCATTGCGAGCTCCAGGATCGGGTGATATCGTGTGTGCGCGCAGGGACTCCGCGCCAACTGATAATAATTTAATATATGGAGCAAATTGTCAATATATATTTTATGTCACATTAAAAAACGCCTGTCGGTCAATGCCGGCCGTGGGGGACCTACTTTTTTGGCTGTTTCGCGGGATCCGTTTCCTCGGGCGGGACCTCGGAATCCTTGAGCCGGATGTCCTTTGCGGTCTGGTTTATGGGAAGGGGCATGGTTTCGTCCTGCTCGACGTCCATTTGGTTTTTACGGTCCTGGGGTTTCTTAAAAACCCTCCTTGCCTGGAGAGCCTGGCTTATCCGCTCGATACTTGACTGCACGGCGCTGTCATTCGGGTCGGCGAGGAGCGCCTTTTCGTAATATGGTTTCGCCTCTTCCGGCCGGCCAAGCTTTTCGTAGCAGAGCCCCATGTAATGGAACAAAGATTCCGGGCTCTCCCTGAGCGCGAGTGTCCTGGTGAAATATTCCAGCGCCTGCGTGGTCTGCCCGCTTGAAAACAGGAGCACGCCCATCTGGTAGAGGACCCTCGGGTCGTCGCGCCGGAGTTCCATGGCGTGTTGAAGGAATTTGAAGGCATCGTCAAGATTCTGAAGCGTGATCGAAAGTATTCCCATCCGGTAGTTCGCCTCGAAGTGCGCTGCATTGATCCTGAGGATGGCGCGGTAGAGCCGGCTTGCCTCTTCCCAGCGCTTGTCCTTTTCGAACCTGATCGCCTCTGAGAAGAAATACTCCTCCCTGAATGCGGTCAGTTTTCCCGAGTACGCGCGCAGGTCGGCATTGTATTCGGCGAGCGCTTTAAGCTGGGAAAGAGCCTCCGTTTCGGTTTCGTATTCCATGCGTGCGGCCGCGAGCTCCGCCCTCTTTAACAGACTGAGCGTTTTTTCGTTCTGGTTTAAGGCCGCGGGGAGGATTCCCGCGAGCTCGAAATTCGCCGGATCCGTGTCGAGAAGCAGGGTCGCCCCGGCTGAACCGCCAAGGTACGCTTCGATCAACTGTCCATCGATATCGATACCGCCCGATTGCTTTGCCGCGAGCAGGTCAGGGGCGGGCGCCTGGATGTCCATATCCGCAACCGCCGTGACATCATTGGTCAGGTAGTGCGACAGCAGGTGATATTCGTTCAGCTGGAGGGCCGCGATCCCGGGGTGCTCTTTCAGGATCGTGCCGACCCTGTCAACTCCCTGTTTCGAAATTCCCAGGGTTCGGGAATCGTTCGCGGCGAGTACGAGCAGGTGATCCGAAAAAAAGAATACCGCCGTTCGGGAAAAATGCTCCTTGATGCCGCGGCACGCGGAGGCGAAATACTCGGGCCGGCACCCGCTCACCGAGAACACCTGCGCGAAGAGGCCGTCGGGGGCGAGCTTCTTTTTCACCATGCCATAGTACGAGCCGGAGAAGCGGACTGGATTTTGAGACTGGTCGAAAAGATTCGGTATGTCGCAGATAGTCTCGTATACGTCATCCGCGCGGTGGAGAATTGAAAAAAGCTCGGTCTTTTCCGCCGTGTAAAGCTGCCTGCCGGAAATCGGCAGGCGGTTATAGTCCACCCCCCGGTCCGAAACGTAGTCGATGCACCGCATGGATTTAAATTGCCCCAGGATGGGATTGCGATAGAAGCTTTGCGTCCCGTCCAGCACCAGGACGGGACGCGCATGGTCGCGGGCGTCCCTTGAGAAAAACAGCACCGTGAGCATGGCCCTATTTAAATTCTTCACCGTACTGTCGTTGCAGAGAAATATTTCCTTCCCGTTGAAGCGTACCAGGGCGCGCTGTTTTATGAAATCCTGGTGGACGTTGATCGCCTGCAGCGCTTCGAATCCGGAAGAATACTGAACATATAACCCGTCGACGATGGGAATGCCGAAATAAAGATGCGCGAAGATCACCAGGGGTATGACCGAAATCGAAAATATGAAATATATGAGTTTCTTGTACCCCGCAATGGCCCTTTGCATGAGGTGAACGCCGGGGAAAACGATATTCAATAACGTCATGGTGTACAGCAGCACGAAAAACCAGAGATTCGTCAGTTCGACCGACAGGAACGCCAGCAGTATGGGATACGGGAGCATGAAGAGCGACAGGTCGAGAATCAGGAATCGGCGCCGATGTTCATAGTTCGTGACAATATTCCGGATAGTATGATAAAGTGAAAAACCGAGCCATGCGCCCAGGGGTGCCGCATAAAGCGATTGGCTCATGGACGCGGATACGTTCTTTTCCGTGTACAGGAGCACCATGAAAATCAGGAACAGGACCGGGAAGAGCATCTCGGTATAGATATGCCAAAAGGAGGCCTTTACGAATCGCGCGCACACAAAACCCGCGCACATGGATGAGAGCATGATCGCCAGGAAGAGCACCTTGACGAAAGGCCAGCCTCCCGAAAATTTACAGATGCTCTCGTATGCCAGGAGGCAGTATATGAGGATGTAGATGAAATTCAGGTAGGTAAAAAGAAGGCTGTCCCTGCGCACCCCCTCCTCCCCGGATTTAATCACCTCCCGATGAGTCTCCTTGAAGTCCTGAACCATGATGGGTTGCGGGAAATAGGGCGTCTTCACCATCATCGCCGATGAAAATACGAAAAGGATCAGCAGGGCTGCCGCCGGGTAAAGCACGGTGAATTGGATTGCCGCCTGTGCGAAGAGAGCGCCCAGCGCCAGTCCGAGGGCGAGGATAAGCAAATATGAATATACCGGCCTCTTTTCGTCGATGTAATCCCCTGTCGCAGCTTTGAGGGAATAGTTCAGCTTGAGACCGGGGAAAAAGGCGAAAACAGCCGCGGCTAACAGGAATAGCGGCCGTTTCGTGAAATACGAGGACAGGACAGGATCCGGGTGTGACTGGGCGAATCCGGACTTTAAGAAATAGAGTCCCGCGAGGGACAGATATATCATCTCCACGGTTATAAAGACGACCCGGTAATAGGGCAGGCGGAAGAGCACATTCCCGGCAAGGTTGCCGGCGAACAGGCCGGTTACTACGGCAAGGAGCACCGTTTTAACCGCGGATTCATAAGGGGTATAGGGCGCGATGAATAAACCGCAATGGAAGCTGATCATCCCGAGCAGGAAAAAACCGAAAAACGAGTTAATCAGGACTATGCGGCGCTGGAAAATATCGGGATAACTGAATTCCTTGAGGAACTTCATTCGTGAGAGTCTCCATTGGTGCATTGGCGAGAGGCGTCGGCTTTTTCCATATAAAGACGGTGAGCGTACCCGCCCGGGTGATTTGAATATTCTTGAACGGGATAATAAAAAAACAAGAACTTTTTACCCGGGGAGAGCGTTAGCGCAGCGGCGGAAGAGGGCGGGGGGGCGGCAAAAAATAGTAAGTTATCGTCGGCATTATTCCGTTAATTAACTATAGAAACCGGCAGGAAGATACCTGTATCCTGTGCGGACGGGGTTCGCCCTGTTTTTCGGGTTCATATTAATTAGTAATTGAAGTTTTCATTTAATATATTTAGTAATGAATCTATACTATCGAGTCGAGGGCTCGCATGAAGATTGAAAATATCCCCGAGAACAATCTTGTAATTCTTTTCCTCCTCATGCTCTTAACGGTGTCCCTGTATTATTTCTGGTGGCTTGCCAGGGTAAGCCGGGCGTTTGGCGACAATCCCGTCACCAATATCCTGCTGATCGTCTTCACGGGGGGCGCATGGTGGTTCTACATAAACCTCAAGTATATGCAGAAATCGGAAGAGCTTAACGGTAGGGAGATGAAGTGGTATCTGCCCCTGTTCGTCTTTATTTCACCGCTGATAATCCAGCACAATTTGAACGAAAGGTATTGTCCGGGTAGATAAGAGATCAGGAGAATGCGATGATAGTAAGGTGCACCCACTGCGACGCGGCTTACGCGGTAGACGATAAAAAAATCGAAAACAAAAAATTCGGATTTTCGTGCCCGAAATGCGGCACGAACGTCATTATCGATAACAGGATTCATGCGGATGGCGATTCCGGGGCGTTCGACTTCGGTGAGGAGTCACCTGCGCCCGCCGCCGGGAAACGCACGGCCGTTATGCCCCCGGAAGATGATTTTATCGTCGAACCCCCCTCGGCCCGCGGTGCGCAGGCCCCGGTAAAAGACGACCTGGCGTTTGAAAGCGATATGCTGGACAGGGACCTTGGGGACGTAATCGGCGATGAGGACGCACCCTCCAGGACGGCGACGCCGGCGGACGCGTCCGGGGATGAATTCGATTTTATCGATGAACCGCGTCAGAAGAAATCGGCGAAGCCGAAATCGGGCCCCGCGGAACAGGAGTTGGATGACGAACCGCTGAGTCTCGAGGATTTTGCCTCGGGAATAGAGGAGGCGCCTGCCAAAGGCGCCAAGGAAAAGTCCGCCGACGCGTTCGATGACATCTTGTTCGACGAAGATGAAAGGGTTCCGGCCGGGGTCTCGGCCGAGCCCAGGGCCAGGAAGGGCGGTGAGGCCGCAGCCGCCGACGACGACCTGAACCTCGACGATATCGTAACCTATTCCACCCCCGCGGCAAAGACGAAGGGCGCGAAGGCGAAGACAGACCTCGACGAATTCGAATTGCAGGAAGATATCACCCTCGACGACGAGATAAAAACTGACGAGATTTTTTCCAGGGAACCCACGAAAAAGCCGTCCTCAGATATGGACGAAAGCATTACCATCGACCTCGATACGCTCGACATCGAGCTCGAGGAAGAGCCGGGCGGAAAGGCCGTCTACAAGGAAGCGGGTCCCGGCGAAGATTTCCTGATGGACGAGGATTTCCTGAAAGACGCGCCCGGGAAAAAGACCGTCAGGCTGGACGAGGATGAAAGCACGACGATCGACCTCGATTCCCTGGACATTACCCTCGAAGAGGAAGAAGAACTTAAAAAGGGCGTGGAGCTCGACGAAGACGAAAGGCTCACGCTGGACGATACAGGACTCAGCATCGACGACCTGAGCGAACAGGAACTGAAGTCCACCCTGGAGGACGACCTGCCGCTCGACCTCATCGAGGACGAGGACATCAAGCTCAACCTGAAGGAAATAGACCCGAGCCTGAGCATCGACGATCTCACCAGGCCCGAGGGGGCCGGGTCCCGGCTCGTCACGGACGAGTTCGAATCGGAAAAACTGCCGGAGATCGACATCGACCGGCTCGAGCAGGAAGATTTTACGATCGCTCACAGGCCCCTGCGTACCAGGACCGGAATCACCGCAGCGGCCCCCGATTCCATACTCGATATTGAAAATGAAAGAACGGGTCCCGTGTACGATATCGAGCATCCCGAAACGGCTGTCGAGGTGCATGACACGGTCCCGGGGGGAGCGGTCAATTTTTCAATCGACCATTCGCTGGGCTATTCGAGAATCGGCGCGCTCCTGCGCCTGTTCTGCCTTTATTACATTGCGCTTATCCCGCATTTTATCGTCCTGTTCATCTATACCCTGCTCACGATGATCCTGGGTGCCGTGAATACTTGGATCACGCTTTTCGGCGGAAGGTGGCAGGAGGATTTCGCCGAGATTCAGGAGAAGACGCTCCGCTACATGATCTCATTAGGTGCCTGCGCCGCGGACGTGGTCGAGGAAATGCCCCCGTATGCCGGCAAGTCCAGCATTGACTACCCCCTGCAACTGAACGTGATATTCCCCGCGCGCAATTCACGCTGGATGGCATTGCTGCGCGCGACCGGCGTGGGAATGCTCGTCGTGGCGCTCCCGCACCTGCTTCTCCTGTTCCTTCTGAGCCTGGGGGCCGTCCTCATTTCGTTCGCGGGTCTGATATCGCTGATCGCCACCCGAAGCTGGCCGCACATCCTCTTCAACTTCATGGCGAGCTATTACAATTATGCGGCGAACGTCCTCGCGTTCCTGGGGGGCATAGTCGATCGCTACCCCTCGTTCAGGGTGGAATAGCGGTATCTGCGCATACTTCGTCGGGTCAATTCCCCGGCGAATTCGGGAACCCCGAGGCATCTGGGCACGCGTACAGGCCGCCCACCAGGCCCGCAGGGGGCCTTCGCTTTTATGCGCTTCAACCTCCCGTGCCGGTATACTCCCCCAGTTCAATGTAACAGGATAGTTGAAATATGTGCCGGAGTGTCCGACCCCTGCACCGATTTGGCTTGACAGTTTTGAATTTCCCGATATCGTCGGGATATCAGAAGGATTTCGCGTTGCCGATCTCCCCATCGCCGCCAGCAGGATCCTTTTGCGAGTCGTATCATAAAGGACTGATATAGATACAAGGGGAGGTCCTCATGAAACGCGCGCGCATGATATTTTATGCCGGTATCGCATGTTTTCTTCTTCACCCGTTAACCCTGCACGCACTTCAGACCAATTTCCAGTTCTCACCGCCGCCTATCCCGTGGTACGAATTCAATGAGGGGGATAAGGATGCAAGGCTTGGCGGAACGGCGATCTATCTGAAGGGTGATTTAAAAAACCCGGATGAACCGGAAATGAACGGCAGCGTCGACGTGTACGGCGGCGGCGGCAGTTGGTTCGGTCGCTACGCGTTCAGGAAGCATTTCGCGATCGATATTGGCGCCTCAGGGTTTTATGCGGCGGGGAAGGTGGGCAGCAGCGCCGATATGACACTGGGAATGCTCTCCATCCCGGTCGATATCGAGTTCCAGCCAATCAAGAATGACAGGTTCGCATTGATACTATTCGGTGGATTCAGCTTTTCCAAGATATGGCTGGGCATTGATATTAAAACAAGTACAATCGATCAGTCAGCCGATATCACAAGTACCATGAAAGGACCGCAGGGTGGGGTACAGCTTGCGATCAAGCAGTCCGACTTCGTTTTTACACCCTTCTTCATGTTTGCTTCACTTGCCGGAGATACTACAATAAAACTGAGCGGAGATACAACTGGCACATATTCTGTATCGGTCGTAGCCGCGACCGCATATTATTACGGGATTGATATCGTGTACGTGCCCTGGGACATCACCCTGAGCTCCCTTATTCAACAGGTATCCTCCAGCGGGGATAACCAGGGTTACAAAACCTATGTGTTTACCGTGAGCTATCATTTCTCGACCCCGGCAGGAGAAAAGAAAGGGGACGAGAAAAAAGCCGAACCGGAAAAAAAGGCCGAAATGAAACCGTATACGCCCCCTGACGATACGGAATAAAATAGAATGAGTGTTGGACTTTATAAACAATATTATACGGGAGGTAACATGAAGACTATTAAACATGTTTTATTGATCATGCTCGTGCTGTGCGGGGTCACCCTGTCACAGGTATTCGCCGAGGAGAAGGAAGCGGGGAAGGGCTTCGCCGGCAAGGAGTATGACCTAGGCATTTCCCTGGGTATCTGGTTTCCCGGCAATATCAATATCGATTCGGACCTTGTCGCAGTGGATGCCGACAAGAGCAGCGGATTGCTCGTACGCGCGTTCGCCGATGCGTACGTCGCCCCCAAGTTCGCGGTCGGGGCTTATGGAAACTATTCGAAAGCCACCCTCAAAGCGGGAGGCCTGGAGTCCGATGCGACTTTTTACGAATTCGGTGTCGCCATGAAACCGCGCTTTCTGCTCTCACCGACCGTTGCGCTTAAACCCGGACTGAATATCGGCTATCGCAACTCGACGCGGGAAACGATCGCGGGCCTGGACGCGGCCGATGCCGACCTCTCGGCCGACGGCATGGGGCTCAACCTGAGCGTAGAGCTTCAGATTATGATCGAAGGCGGGTATATATTCCATATAGACGGCGGCTTTCTCTCGCAGCCGGTCGGCGGGACGGACGATGCGGATGTGGCCTGGGCGCCCATCATGTATCTGGCTGCGGGCATAACATTTTAATCGTGATTAACCCCGATCGCAAAAGGACACCGGCACTCCCGGTGTCCTTTTGCGATCCGGATGTATATAGAACGCATAAATAGTGCTTGAAGATTCCTTTCAGTAGCAAATCCTCGGCTCCGATGAAAGAGATATTCGGAAGGGACGGCGTACTCAGCGCGCTGCACGAGCGTTTCGACTACCGCGAAGAACAGGAGCGCATGGCGCGGTTCATCGAGGAGGTGCTGTGTGGCCAGGAGATCGGGCTCGTAGAGGCGGGGACGGGCGTGGGGAAGACCATAGCGTATCTGGCCCCCGCGATCCTTTACTGCAAGGAACACGGCAAGAAGCTCGCCGTGAGCACCGAGACGAAAACGCTGCAGAAGCAGCTCATCGAAAAGGAAATCCCGCTGGTGAAGGAGGCTTTTGCGCGGCTGGGTAAAGACGACTTCACGCATGCGCTGTGCCTGGGGGGCGCCAATTATCCGTGCCGTATGCGCTTCGAGGCCATGCTCGCCATGGGAAGATTCACCCGCGACGACCTGGGCGTGATCGACGATCTCAGGGAACGCTTCCAGTCGGAGCAGGTGTTCACCCGCATGGATGTACGGCTTCGCCCGGGGCTCTGGGCGATGATATGCAGGGAGTCCGACGCCTGCTCTCCGCATTCGTGCCCGTTCGGGCAGGGGTGCGCCTTTCAGCAGGCGCGCAAGGAATGGGCGCGCGCCGATATCCTCATACTGAATCACTACCTCTTTTTCGCGAACATCGCCTCCGGCCGTACCTACCTTCCCGGAATAGGCGTGGTCATATTCGATGAGGCGCACGCGCTCGAAGACATCGCCAGCGACCAGCTCGGTTTCGGGGTGAGTCATTCGGATATCACGGATGTGCTTTCGCGGTTTTACCGCCGCGGCACGAAGCGGCACATTCTCTCATCCGTTTCATCGGCGGCGGTGAGGAAAAAGGCGATCAGCCGGATCAACGGCATCGCCTTGGAGCTGGGCGGATTTTTCGAGGGGCTCCGCCCGCGGCTTACGGGCCAGAGGCTGAGTGCGCGTCTGCGCGAGCCCCTTGCCGAGGGAAAGGATCTCGTGTCGGCCTGCCGGGATTTGTACCGCCTGGTCGAAGAGATGGAGGAAGAGATAGACGATTCATTCGTCAGGGTGGAATACGACATCGCGCGCAGCAGGCTGTTCACGGCGATCGAAAACCTGGCTTCCGCGGTCTCCAATTCGTCCGATGACTACGTATACTGGCTGGAGCGCAGGGAGGACGAGATCCTGGGCGATATCGAGATCAAGGGACAGCCGGTAGACGTCGCGCCTATCCTCGAGCGCGAGGTATCATCGTACTATGAATCCTGCATATTCGTCTCCGCAACGCTCACCGTGAACAGGGACTTTTCGTTCATCGCGAACAGGCTCGGTATTCCGTCCTACCGGCATCTCCTGCTGCAATCTCCCTTCGATTACAAGGAACAGGTGGTGTTGTATCTCCAAAGGGGCGGGGATGAACCCGGGGGCGCAAACTTCGCCGCGGGATCGGCAAAGATCGCGGCGGAGGTGATCCGCCACCTGGACGGGAACTGCCTCATGCTCTTCACCTCATATAAGATGCTGGATGAGGTGAAGTACGAATTGAGCGGCAATATCGGACACCCGATATTCGCGCAGGGTGAGTACCCTGCCCCGGAGGCGCTGGAACTGTACCTGAATACCCCGGGGTCGGTTCTCATGGGAACGCATTCATTCTGGCAGGGGGTCGACCTCCCGGGCGATCTCGTCCGCGGGGTCATACTCATGCGGCTTCCCTTCAGCGTACCGGATCGGCCCATGATAGAGGTAAAGATCGAAAGGCTCGAGGCGCGGGGACAGAATCCCTTCTACGCATACCAGGTTCCCAACGCGGTCATCAAATTCAGGCAGGGATTCGGCAGGCTCATCAGGGGAAGAGGGGACCGGGGAATCGTTGCGGTCCTGGATTCGCGCATTCTTTCCAAGGGATATGGAAAGGTATTCCTGCAGAGTATCCCGCCGTGCAGGATCGTGTATTCCATCGAAGAGATGAAATCCGCGTTTACCACCAACGCGCAAACTCCACTCGGCGGGTGAGAATCGGCGCGCAGCGCAAAATAAAAAACTTGGTCTTGATTTTGTAAATCTGGAGACCCTGAAGCGCCAGGGACTATTTGGCGGTTTTGATCTCCCGGATGGCATCGTAGTCGGTATTGTAGATGTCGACGAAGTCGGAAATCCCGACGATATCCATCACCTTCTGGAAATGCGTGGAAAGACCGGCGATGCTGATTTTCCCGCCTATTTCTCCAATGTCCTGGATGATGTTGATGAGGGTTGCGATTCCCGCGGAATTGATGTAATTGGTTTTTTCGAAATTTATAACCACACTCTTGGGAGCGTTTTTCTCTTTAATCTTCTGGTATGTCTTCATCACGTCGCTGTCGGCTTCCGACGTCATATCCCCCTCGATGACCATGACGGGGATATCCTCGATATATTCAAATGAGACTTTGTGCGTGTTGTCCATCACCGGCTCCTGCGGTCAGTTTGGCTCTTTATAGAAACGTGCCCTCTTGGATTTATCCGACACCCTAATCTTCTGTGCCTGACAAGCTCAATGTCAAGCAATAATTTAGCCCCTCATTTTTTCGAGCGGGGTATATTTTTCCATGAACGTTTTCGTGCCCCCCGACAGGAAGTTTATGGTGAGGCGCACGTTGTCGCCGCTTCCCTCTATTGCCGTTATCCGGCCTTGCCCGTATTTCGGGTGGAGGACCTGGTCCCGGACGCGGAATTTCAACGACTGCGACGGGGACGGCGCGGGGCCGGGAGCGGGCTTGCCCGGGCGTGGGGCGGACGGTTCTCCGAACTCAAAACGGCTCTGCCTGGTCGGGGAGTATCCCTGCTGCACGAATTCGGAGATCGTTAAAAGCGCGGGCGGTATCTCGAGAATAAAACGGGAAGGACTGCGGTAATCTACCCCGGCGTAACTGCGCCGCACCTCCGCGGAGGTGATGAAAACGCGGTCCTTTGCGCGGGTGATGCCCACGTAGCAGAGCCTGCGCTCCTCTTCGATCTCCTCGTCGGTATCGCTCGACATGCTGTGCGGAAACGTGCCCTCCTCCATTCCCGTGAGAAAGACGACCGGGAACTCGAGACCCTTGGCGATATGGACGGTCATGAGCGTGACCGGATTCGCCGTCACGTTTCCATCCTCAGGAGAATCCTCGGAGGTGAGAAGGGAAATCTCCTGTAAAAACTGGTCCAGCGTCGCCGCCGGATTTCTCGACTCGTAATCGAACACGCTGTTCAGGAACTCCTCGATATTCTCGATCCGGGAGCGGCTTTCCAGCGTCTTTTCCTCTTCGAGGCACGTGCGGTAACCGGAGAGGGTGACCATTTCCTCGACCAGCCCGGAGAGTTTGAATTCGCCTTCCGGTTTCGCGGCCAGTTCAATGCCGCGCTCGATCATCTCGCGGAACTGGACCAGTCCCGCGGGAAGCTTTCCCTTGAGGGGGAGGGATCGCTTGATGACCTCCCAGTCCGAGATGTTTTCGGTATAGGCAGTGTCGCGAATGCGCTCGATGGTCGCGGCGCCTATTCCCCGCGCCGGAACATTTATTATGCGCATGAGCGCGACCGAATCGTCGGGATTCGCGACCAGGCGGAGATAGCAGACGAGATCCTTGATCTCCTTGCGGTCATAAAATTTCAAGCCCCCCACCACGCGGTAGGGAATGTTCTCCCTGCGCAGCACTTCCTCGAACACCCGGGACTGGGCGTTCGTGCGGTAGAAGAGGGCGAAATCGCCGTTCTTTAGGCCCTCGCGCCTCTTGAGGGAGATGATGCTGTTCACGACGTACTCGGCCTCGCCGTACTCGTTGTAGGTGCGGCACCACACGACCGGCTCGCCCTCTCCCCGGAAGGCGCGGATATTCTTAGGCTTTCGGTTTTGATTGTTCTTTATCACCGAGGTGGCAACATCGAGAATCTGGGAGGTGGACCGATAATTCTCCTCGAGGGTGATGGTGCGGGCGTCCTCGAAATCCTTCTCGAAGTTGAGGATGTTGCGGATGTCGGCGCCCCTCCACGAGTAGATGGACTGGTCGTCGTCCCCCACGACGCAGATATTGCGGGTCGCGGACGAGAGATGCTTCCCGATGAGGTACTGCGCGTAATTGGTGTCCTGGTACTCGTCGATCATGAAATACCGCCAGCGGCGCTGGAGCTGGGCGCGCACGTCCTCCTGGTCGCGCAGGAGTTTCACGGTGTGAATGAGGAGATCGTTGAAATCCAGCGCCTTCTGCGCGCTCAGGCGCGCCTGGTAGGCATCGAAGACCTCGGCGAAGTTGTGGAGAAAGTTTTTCGGCATGACGCGGGAGATATCGCCGCCCTCCAGTATATCGGACCCGTCCTTAATCTGTGATATCCTGGAGACGACGGCCGAGGGCTTGATCTTCTTGGGATCCAGGCGCATTTCCACGAGGATATCTTTTACCAGCGATTCCTGGTCCTTCTGGTCGTAAATGGAAAAGTTGCGGGGTACGCCCGCGGCGTCGCCGAACCGCCTGAGTATATACACCGCCGCCGAATGGAACGTCTTGATGAAAACATTCTCGCCTATGGGCCCTATGAGGTCGGCGATGCGCGAACGCATTTCGCCCGCGGCCTTGTTGGTGAAGGTGACCGCGAATATGTCGTAGGGCGGAACGCCCATCTCCCTGATGAGGTAGGCGATGCGGTAGGTGATCACGCGCGTCTTTCCGGAACCCGCGCCGGCGAAGATGAGAAGGGGCCCCTCGGTGTGGGTTGCCGCGATCCTTTGCTGCTGGTTGAGCTGTTCGAGTAAGGCGTTCATGTGATTGGTCTCTCGTGGGTGATTGACTTACGAGCACCGCGCGCGTTCAATTTTCAAGCAGTTTTTTTCGATGTCCCGCCTGCCCGGCGGAATTCTCCTCTCCCCGGTAAAAATATATTGCCATGATGCCGGGCCCGGTGTATCGCTTCCACGGCATGATCGAAGTATCCGAAAATTCGTTCGAGCGGCGCGTCGAAACCGTTGTAGCGCCCGAATCCGGGGGCGTGCGGATGGACGCGTACCTCTCGCGCCGTTACACGTACCTCAGCAGGAACGCCTGGCAGGCGGAGATAAAACGCGGGCGGATTTTCCTGAACGAGTCCTGTATGACGAATCCGCACAGGACGGTGCGCGCCGGGGACAGGATCCGGTTCTCCGGCATGCGCGTGGAGGAGCCCCCCGTCGACGATCGGGTGGGAATACTGTTCGAGGACCAATGGCTCGCGGTCCTTGACAAAAGCGGGAACATGCCGGTGCACCCGGCGGGAAGATATTTTAACAACACACTCGTCAGGATAATGGAAAGAAAAATGGGGTGCGCCCTCCTGCCGGTGCACAGGCTCGACAGGGAGACCTCGGGTGTCATCCTGTTCGCGAAAGATTCCCGGACGGCATCGGCGATCCAGAGGAATTTTTCCAGGGTGCGCAAGAGTTACGTGGCGATCGTGCACGGAACCATGACGCCGCGAAGAATCGAGGTCGATGTGCCGATAGGCTATGACCCGTCATCGGAAATCAAGAAAATGCGACTCGCGTACAAGGATGCCCCGGAGGCGGCGTTCACGGATTTCAAGGCGCTGTTTTCGTTCGGAGACTATACGCTGGTACGAGCCTATCCGCGCACCGGGAGACTGCACCAGATACGCGTGCACCTCAGGTACGCGGGATTCCCCATCGTGGGTGACAAGATGTACGGAAAGGACCCGGCGCTGTACCTGCGCTTCATCGGGGAGGGAATGAACGAATCCCTCGCGCGCGAACTGGAAATGGCCCGATCGGCCCTGCATTCGCGGTCGCTCAGCTTTTATCATCCCCGGGAG
This sequence comes from Spirochaetota bacterium, assembly GCA_004297825.1. Lineage (NCBI taxonomy): Bacteria > Pseudomonadati > Spirochaetota > Spirochaetota bacterium. The sequence goes on along the minus strand of SCSX01000018.1, from coordinate 66,846 downwards.
AAAAAAATGATATACGTAAAGGCGCCGCTTCCCCAGGATTTCAGGGAATTCATTCTTTCAAGGAGCCAGGGCGAATGTCGGAACCGGTGATCCCCACACGCGCCAAGCTCTTCATGGGACTGCTCGTGAACTCGGACCTGGTCCTGGAGCGCACGGAATTCCTGCTTCAGAAGAAATACGGCGAGATCGATTTCAAAACCGTGAAGATGCCGTTCGACCATACCGAGTACTACAGCAAGATCGGGAAGAACCTGTTCCGCGTTTTTCTTTCCTTTAAAAAACTGGTACGCAGGGAAGACATCGTAAAGATAAAGCTGTACGCGAACGGGCTTGAAAAAAAGCTGTCCGAGAAGGATAACAGGCGGGTGAATATCGATCCGGGCTACCTCACGCTTTCAAACGTGTACCTTGCGACGTGCAAGGAATTTTTCCACCGCGTGTATCTCCGCGAGGGCGTGTACCTCGAGAACGAATACCGGTATGTGGCGCGACGCTTTGAACCGTGGGACTGGACCTATCCCGACTACCGGAAACAGGAGAGCGTCCAGTTTTTCTACAATATCCGCGTTATTTACGCGCGCCAGCTCAAGGAGAGATAGACGATCGGGCGGCCGGCGTACGGCAATATAAAACTTGACTTATTGAGCGCACTGCCGCGTAGTACTATCTGCGTTCCGCCGCTCTTCCCTTGTCGGGGCGGAAGTGCGCGCGGTTCAGGGATTTTCCCGGTCCCGGCGGCGCTGACCAGAGATGCAGTATGCTTATTTCCGAATACCTGAAAACGGACAACATTATCCTTGGCGCGGCGTCGAAAGACCGCTGGGAGCTTATCGGCGAAATGCTGGAGCGCGCCCTCGCGAGCGGAGAGATCAAGCCTGAGGATCACGACACGATCAGGAAGGCGCTCACCGAGCGGGAAAAATCAATGAGTACGGGGATCGGCAAGGGCGTCGCCATACCCCACTGTTCATCGGTCAAGGTGGACGAGGCGACCGTCGTGCTCGCGGTGTGTGCGAATGGAATCGATTTCGACGCCATCGACAACGAGCCGGTAAGGATCGCGATCCTGCTCTTGGTGCCCAAGAACAAGCTCGCGCAGCATATCAAGACGCTCGCAAACATCGCCAAGCTGATGAGTATCGAAGAACTGCGGTCGGAGCTCCTGAATTCCAAAACCCCCGACGCGACCCTGGATGCCATCAGGAAATACGAAAGCCTGAAGAAGTGACTTCATGGAAGAACCGGCCCGTCTCATAAATGTAAGCCGCCAGGAAGAGGACGAGGAGGAGCGCTCTCTCCGGCCGTCGCGGCTCGATGAGTTCATCGGCCAGGTGAAAATCGTCGACAACCTGAGGGTCTTCATCACCTCGGCGCGGATGCGGAAACAGCCCCTCGACCACGTGCTCCTGGCGGGGCCTCCCGGGCTCGGCAAGACGACGCTCGCGTTCATCATCGCGCAGGAGCTTGGGGTTAACCTTCGCGCCACCTCCGCGCCCGTGATCGACAAGGCGGGCGATCTCGCCTCCATACTGACCGGCCTCGAGGCGAACGATGTCCTTTTTATCGACGAGATTCACCGCCTGTCGCCCGCAATCGAGGAAATACTCTACCCCGCCATGGAGGACCGCTGCATCGACGTGTTGATCGGGCAGGGGGTGGGCGCGAAAACGATCAAGATTAACCTCGCGCCGTTCACCCTGGTGGGGGCGACCACCCGCACGGGGCTGCTCACCTCTGCGCTCCGGGACCGCTTCGGCATCCCGATCCGGCTCAATTACTATGAGGATGCGGACCTCAGGAAGATCGCTGCGCGCAGCGCGCGCATACTCGGTACCGCGCTCGAGGGCGAGGCGGCCGACGAGCTCGCGCGGCGCTCAAGGCGAACGCCCCGCGTGGTGAACAGGCTCCTGAAACGCGTGGCCGATTTCTCGGTAGTGGAGAAAAAGGACACGATCGATATCGCGCTCACCCGCTACGCGCTCGCCCGGCTCGATATAGACGAGCTGGGACTGGACGAGATGGACCGGAGAATCCTCTCAACCATCATCGAAAAGTACGAGGGCGGTCCAGTGGGGCTCAAAACCATAGCGGTGTCGGTAGGGGAGGAGACCGATACACTGGAAGATTTCTATGAGCCCTTCCTGGTCCAGAGCGGCCTGCTCAACCGTACGCCCCGGGGACGGGTCGCGACAAGGCTCGCCTATGAGCACATCAAGGTCGCCTATACCAAAAAGCCCGACAGAGAGGTCCAATCGGGGCTCTTCGATACACCGGCGGAATGAGGGAGATTTCTCATGTACATGATTGGAATCCTGATAGGCGTCGTTGCGGGAATTCTCGGGGGATTCATGGGAATCGGCGGCGGTATCGTCATGATCCCTGCGCTCGTTTTTTTCCTGGGGTTTGACCAGCACTCGGCACAGGGGACCACGCTTGCGGCGATGGTGCCGCCCATTGGCCTGTTCGCGGCGTATGTCTATTACCAGAAGGGGTACGTGAACATTCCACTGGCAGCCTGCATCGCGTTCGGTTTCCTCGCGGGCGGCCTGGTCGGGGCGAGCTTCGCCGTGGGTATCGACGAGGTGATGCTCAGGAAGGGATTCGGCGTTGCGCTCCTGCTGCTCTCGCTGTATCTCATCTTCTGGAAATAAGGCTTTTATCTTTGAAGTCGTTATAATTGATATTGGAACAGGCAGATAAATGATGTTACTTGAAATTAATATCTCGTGAAAAGGATGCATAGTAATTACAATTCGCTTTATATCAAATAATAGACTTGTTGCATAACTCTAGTCTTTACGGGGTTAAAGGGGCGAAGCCCCTTTAAAGCCCCCGCAGGGGCTTCCCGCGAGCGCGAGACGGCAGTTCCGCAACAAGTCTAATGAGATCAATTCTTCTGATTCAATAAGGGAACGGATATCATAGTGGGAGATGTAATGATGACAAAACAATTAACTGCAATCATCGAGCGCGAGGGTGACGGATATGTTTCATTGTGCCCTGAGTTAGATATAGCCAGCCAGGGGAATACAATCGAGGATGCGCGGTTAAATCTTCAAGAAGCATTGGAACTGTTTTTTGAAACTGCCTCCAGCGAAGAGGTTGCACAGCGCTATCACGAGGAAATATATATAACACGGGTTGAGATCGCGATTGGGTAGGTTACGGGTTCTATCAGGTATGGAGGTATGCGCGATCCTGTCCCGCCATGGGTTTCTAATGATTCGCCAGCGAGGATCACATGTGATAATGCAAAAAAAGCTCCCCGAAACCACAATTACGGTTCCTGTTCCCAATCACTCGGAGATTCGTATTGGGACATTGCATTCGATTATTCGCCAGTCAGGAGTATCCCGTAGCGAATTTGAATAATAGCCTGGAATGGAATAATTGTTATACCGTATTAATTTTCCGAATTCCGTACCCCGAGATACTGCACCAGAGCCAGAATCCCCAGAAAAGCTCTGAATTAATGAACACCGGTACTCACGAATAACTATTTTATATTGTACTTCGCTTTCGCCCGTTCGTAAAAGACCGGGTTTTCCGCGGCGGCGCGCATGTTCCGCAGGGTATGGAAGGGCATGTCCTTGCTGAACGCGTTCGCCACGAACGCGGGGATGGCGCCTCCCGGGTTCGTCGTGTTCGTGAACACGACCATCGTGCGATCGGGCGCGATTCGCTGGAAAATCCAGTGCTGCTCGGAGTTCGTGATGCGCAGGCAGCCGTCGCGCACCGGCACCAGGGGCTCCGCCGTCGCGATGCTGGTCACGTCCACGTAGCCCGCCTGCCAGTCCACCTTCGTCTTCGTTATGAAGATCACGTCCCGGTAATTGAGCGGCCACGGCGTTTTAATCACGTAGTACTGGACCAGGTTCTGCTCGTTCTCCTGGCTGACGATCTTTACCTCGACGCAGTCCTTTATCCAGTTTATCTGGTTCGGGACGTCGGCAAGGAGTTCGCCGACAACCTCGATGGGCTTCTCGATTACAGCCGTCGCGCGGAACTCGTCGATGTCGGACCCGGCGACGCTGCGCGTTTCGACGGTAATGCCCTCTTCGTTGATGACGGTTTTCCAATCCGCGTCCGCCCCGGAGGGCCGGGGGGAAATTCCGGCGAGTAGTATTGTTAGTGTGATGAGTGCCGTTCTTTTCATTCCTGTTCTCCTCCAAGTGTACTCGTTATTATCTGACCCTTCGACTGCTGCAATACTTTTTCGAGCTGGTGTATAGTGGCGATCGGCATTTCGACTATGTGCTTGCCGAATGTGCTAACATAGAATCGTAGTCTATATTAGTCAAGAAGATTCGGATATTTTGAAAAGAATATCTCCTTGCGTAATTGCCTTTGGGACTAATAGTATACGTTACCAGGAGCAATCCCCATGAAAACTCATCCGCTTGCAGCAAATTATAATTTTTCACGATACCGTGAGGGCATGAAAACCGGCCATTACGAAAGCTTCTTCCTGCGCGCGAACCATCCCGTCAAGGCGCAGGCCTTCTGGATAAGGTATACCATATTCGTGCCGAAGGGCGAACCCGGCAGCGCGATCGGAGAGCTCTGGGCGACCTGGTTCGACGGAGCGACGGGGAGGCATGTCTCGGTCAGGGAGGAACTCCCGGCAGTTAAGTGTGCATTTTCCCCCGATACCCTGGGGGTGCGGATAGGGGGCGCCTTTCTGGAAACCGGAAGGTTGAAGGGAACCGCGCATCACCGGGGACACACGGTGGCCTGGGACCTCGCCTATAAAGGAAACGAGCCCCCGCTCTACCTGTTCGCCCCGGCGCTCTATGCGAAGGGCTTTCCCCGTGCAAAGAGCCTGGTGGGTCTGCCGCTCGCCGCTTTTTCCGGAAATCTCACCGTGGACGGGACCGTGCACCGCGTGGATGCATGGACCGGGAGCCAGAATCACAACTGGGGAAGCAGGCATACCGACGACTATGCCTGGGGACAGGTCGCGAGATTCGACAACGCGCCCGCGAGCTTCCTGGAGATCGGGACCGGAAGGGTGAAGATCGGACCGCTGTGGACGCCCTATCTGACCATGATCTCCCTGCGGCACGACGGCGTGGATTATGGGCTCAATACCATCCGCCAGGCGCTCAGGGCGCGGGGCAGTTTTGGCAATTTCCACTGGAAATTTTTCTCGGAAAACAGGCAGGCGCGCATTGGGGGCGAGCTGGTATCGGACCCGAAAAATTTCGTGGGGCTCACGTATCGCAATCCGCCCGGGGGGAGCAAATTCTGCCTCAACTGCAAAATCGCCTCGTGCGCCCTCACGCTCACCCTGCCCGGAAAGAGGCCCATTAGAATGGAGACCGCGAACCGGGCCGCGTTCGAGATACTCACCGACGATCCCGGGCATGGGGTGACGATGCACGTTTAAAATGTTAATATTAACTTCGTAATTTTTTAAACCGTCCAGGCGGATTTTTATTGACTAAAATGAACCCTTGTTCTATGTTTAACTTAGTTCAATAAATAGAAACAGCCGGAGGGTTTGAATGCTTAGAAAGTCATTGATGCTTGTTCTTTTAGCCGTAATCCCGGCGGCCGCGTTTGCCGGCGGAGACTCATCGCCCTGCGCGACGAAGTATCCCATCGTCCTCGCCCACGGCATGGGAACGCAGTCGGAAATCGTGAGGATAGTCGACTACTGGTGGAACATACCCGACGCCCTGCGCGACGAAGGCGCGGAGGTCTATATCTCCAACGTGAACGGCATGGATTCCACGGCGAACAAGGGCGCCCAGTTCAAGGCCAACGTGCTCTATTTCCTGGCCGCCTCCGGCGCCTCCAAGGTGAACGTTATCGGCCACAGCCACGGCGCCATCTATTCGCGGTACGCAATCACGAACCTGGGACTTTCATCCAAGGTTGCGAGCTATACGAGCATGGGCGGGCCGCATCGCGGCAGCGCCGTCGCGGATCTCATCATGGGGGCCATTCCGGACGCCTTCGAGCCCTTCGTGGGAGGGACGCTCGACCTGGTGTACACGATCCTGTTCGGCGACAAGAACGGCGATGCCGCCCAGAACGGGCGCGACATGGTGCGCGCGAACATGATAAACGTATTCAATCCCAACACCCCGAACGTGCCCGGCGTCTACTACCAGAGCTGGGCTTCCAAGATTAAAAACATCCTCGCCGGCGAGCTCCTCGCGGCGACATGGCTCATCATGCTGGGCTACGAAGGGGATAACGACGGGCTGGTTTCCATCAATTCCGCGAAATGGGGAAACTTCAGGGGAACGCTGTCGGGGGCGTGGTGGTGCGCGGGGGTCAATCACCTGCACCAGGTCGACCAGTTCCTGGGCTTTACGCCCGGCTTTAGCGCCCCGGATTTCTACGTGGACGTCGTGAGCGAGCTCCAGGAAAAAGGATACTGAGAAAAAAAGACATACACGCAAAAAAAGCCGCGGCCATGCCGCGGCTTTTGCATTATTGTTGACCCGGGGGGATGCCGCGGGGAGAATTCCTTCAATGAGCTCACACGGCCTTGAAGCGCTGAAGCAGATATGCACGAGCATCGCCCGGGAGACGCCCGCCGGGTACGCCTGGGCGTGGGACGAGCGCTTCCGGACCGCGCTCCTCGTGTTTGATGCGAAGGACCACGAGCGTATCTGCGCCCAGGTGATCGGGCGTTTCATGGGGAAATGGGACGTGACGACGATCGAAAAGGCCTCGGCCATGGTGCACGACCTGGTTCGCTCGCGGCTCGACATTCGACCCGGGCAGGTGGTATTCGCGAGCGACGACGGGGTGCATACGCTGCTCTACGCGGCCTGGTGGCCCTGGGACGACGGCAGCCGCATCTCGCTGCGGGTAGGGATGTGCGCCGGAAGGGCGGGCGCGGTGATCGACGAAAAGCTGGAGCACTTCATACGGGAATGGTTCGATATAGGCGGCTGAGCGTTTCCCGGTACGGGTTTTCCGGCATGGTCCGGCAGGCGTTTCGCCCGGCCCGGGGACGGCGTATCGGCGCCCTAAAAGCCGTAAAGAATATTCAGGGGACGGGGGCATGAACACCGGCACGCAGGTAAAAAAATTTCCCGTTCTCATCATGGCGACCATGGTGTCGTTCATCACGCCCTTCATAAGCGCCGCGGTGAATATCGCGCTGCCCATGATCGGCGAGCAGTTCGGGATGGACGCGATGGACCTGGGCTGGGTGGCCTCGTCCTTCCTGCTCGCGGCGGCCGCCTTCCTGGTCCCCTTCGGGCGGATCGCCGATATCTACGGCCGAAAAAAAATATTCACGATCGGGATGTGGCTCTACACGGCATCGGCGCTTGGGGCGGTCTTCGCCTGGAACGCTGCCTCGCTCATCCTTTTCAGGGCCCTGCAGGGACTGGGAAGCGCGATGGTCTTCGGGAACGCGCTCGCCATTCTCACCTCGGTGTTTCCCCCTAAAGAGCGCGGAAGGGTGATCGGCGTGAGCGTGGCGGCGGTGTACCTGGGGCTTTCGATGGGGCCCTTTCTCGGGGGGCTGCTCGCGCATTACGCAGGCTGGCACTCAATTTTCCTCGTGATGGTGCCCATGGGCCTCGCGGTGATTCTCATGGTCTACCGGTACCTCCCCGCCGAGTGGGCGGAATCGAAGGGAGAGAGGTTCGACGCGGCCGGCTCCGTTCTTTACGTGCTGGGTCTCATATTCATGATGTACGGATTTTCGAGGCTTCCCGCCCCCGGCGCAGCGGGGCTTACTGCGGCGGGATTCGCGCTCCTGGTCGTGTTCGTGATCTGGGAGAAACGCGTGAAATTCCCCGTGCTGCACCTGGATCTGTTCTGGAAAAACACCGCGTTTGCCATGTCGAACCTCGCGGCGCTCATCAACTACTGCGCGACCTTCGCGGTGGGATTTCTCCTCTCGCTCTATCTCCAGTATATCAAGGGAATGGGTCCAAGGGAGGCGGGGATCGTGCTCGTCGCCCAGCCCGTCATCATGGCGCTCTTCTCCCCGTTCGCCGGGAGGCTTTCGGACAGGATCGAGCCCAGGGTGGTGTCGTCGATAGGAATGGCGCTCACGACGGCAGGGCTGGGACTCCTCACGTTCGTGCGCGAGGACACGCCGCTCTGGTTCATTATCGCGTGCCTGGTTGTGCTCGGGTTCGGGTTCGCCTTCTTCTCGTCCCCCAATACGAACGCCGTGATGAGCTCCGTGGAGAGCAGGCAGTACGGTGTCGCCTCCGGCACCATAGGGACGATGCGCCTGGTGGGGCAGATGCTCAGCATGGGGATCGCGATGCTCATCTTCGCGCTTTTCGTGGGACACGCGAAGATCGGCCCCGAAAACCACCCCCAGTTCCTACAATCAATGAAGCTCGCCTTCGGCATCTTCGCCGTCATGTGCGGGGCGGGAATTTACGCCTCGCTCGCGCGCGGGAAGATCAGGTAGCGCGTCCCTTCCCGTACACATTGGGAACGAAGCGCTTCAAGAGCAGCGACATGCTCACCACCGTGACCGAGCTCATCGCCATCGCGAGGCCCGCGAGCTCCGGGCGGAACGATATCCCGAACAAGGGATGGAGCGCCCCGGCGGCGACCGGGACGAGAAGCATGTTGTAGGCGAAGGCCCAGAAGATGTTGACCCGTATGCGCGCCATGACCGCCCGGCCCAGTTCGAGCGCGGCGGGCACGTCGCGCAGGTCGTTTTTCATGAGGACGATGTCCCCGCTCTCGACCGCGATATCGGTGCCGCCGGAAAGCGCGATCCCTACGCCGGCGGAGGCGAGCGCCGGGGCGTCGTTGATGCCGTCCCCCGCGAACGCGGTGCTCCTGCCCGCCCCCCGGAGCCGTTCCACCTCCGCCGCCTTGTCTCCCGGAAGCACCCCCGCGATGATCGTCTCTATCCCGGTTTCCCGGGCCACGGCCATGGCTGTCCGCTCGTTATCGCCGGTTATCATGTGCACCGATATGTTCATCTCTTTAAGCGCGCGCACTGCCGGGGCGGCGCTTTCCCGTATGCGATCCGCCACGCCCAGGAGGCCCAGGACACGGCCCCCGTGTGCGACCGCGATCACGGTGGCGCCCCGGTCTTCCATTCGGACAACCGCTTCCCGGGCGGCGCCGGGAAGCACGATGCCCTCCCGCTCGATATACGCGGGCGAGCCGGCCAGAATCGCCTGTCCGTCAAGAACCGCACGGACGCCCTGACCCGCGACCGCGCCGAACGAATCCACCGGCGGAACGGCTATTCCGCGCGACTGAACGTGCCGCATGACGGCGCCGGCCAGCGGATGCTCGGAGTTTTTTTCCGCGGCCGCGGCGCAGGCGAGCAGGTCGGCCTCATCCGTCCCGAAGGGAAGCGTCTCTACAATCGAGGGATGCCCCTGGGTCAACGTACCGGTCTTGTCGAAGAGAACGTCGGTCGTTCCGGACGCCTTTTCAAGGGTTTCGCCGTCGCGTACCAGGATACCGAGCTCCGCGGCGCGTCCTATCCCTACCGTCACCGCGGTGGGGGTGGCCAGGCCCAGCGCGCAGGGGCACGCGATGACCAGGATGCTCACGAACGCGGTGAACGAGAAGAGGAGCGATTCCCCGGCGAGGAAATACCAGGAGGCGAACGCGAGCACGGCGACCGTGAGTATGACCGGGATGAACCAGCCCACCACGCTGTCGGCAATACGCTGGACCGGGGGACGCGATCCCTGGGCGTGCCTGACCAGCCGGACGATCTGCGCGAGCACGGTTTCCTCCCCTACCCGTTCCGCGCGCACGCGGAGCACGCCGTTGGTGTTGAGCGTGCCGCCCGTTACGCGGCTTCCTTCCGCCTTGCGGACGGGAACGGGCTCCCCGGTGAGCATGGATTCGTTCACGAAGCTTTCTCCGCCCATCACGGTCCCGTCGGCCGGGACCCTCGCCCCGGGCTTCACCACGAGGATGTCGCCGATACGCACCTCGCCCAGCGGAATTTCCCGTTCGGCGCCGTCCGATTCGAGGAGGGCGGTCTCGGGATTGAGCGCGATGAGCTTCCTGATGGTATCCGACGTGCGCCCGCGCGCGCGGCTCTCCAGGTAGCGCCCCAGCATGAGGAAGCCCGCGAGCATCACGGCCGTCTCGTAGAACATGAAATGATGCGGCAGCACGCCCAGCGCGCCCAGGATGCTCGCGCCGTACGCGGTCCCGATCCCCATCGCGTACATCACGTCCATTGAAAGGTTCCTGTTCCGCAGCGCCCGCCAGGCCGCGAGAAAAATCGGGGCGGCGGTGTAGACGAAGAGCGGGAGCGAGAGCGCGAGGAGCGCAAGGTGCAGGGGCACGGGGAACAGCTCCGGGAGGTACATGAGCCCCATCAGCACGAAACCGCCGGCGATGCCGGCGATGAACCGGTTCCTCTTTCCCCGGAGATCGCGCTCCCGCCACGCGTCCTCGGCGCCGGACGAATCCTCATCCGCGGAACCCAGCACCTCGTAACCGGCCTCGTGGATGGCCTTGCGCATGATGTCGAGTCCCAGCGGGTCGCGTGCGAATTTTACCCGCGCCGAACCGGTCGCATGGTTAACCTCGGCGGTTTCCACACCGTCCAGCCCCGTGAGCGCGTTCTCGACCGTGCGCGCGCACATCACGCAGCTCATTCCCCCAATTTTCAGATCGATCTCGGATTGCCTGTTCATTGCAGCACCTCGGTGAGAAGATAGTACCCAGACCACGTTTTGAAATCAACCAGTTGAAAAAAAATAATTCGATTACGGTTGGACGAAACGTATCCACTACACCGGGATTTATAAAGGGGAGGGGGGCCGATACGCCGGCATGCCCCGCCAGGCGCTTCCGGAAGACGGATGCCGCCCAGAAAAATTAATTTACAGCCCCGCCGCGATATGTATAGTCAGACACGGACCCTGGAGGTGACGCATGAAACTCAGTAACGAAGCGCGGGTGGGCCTTATGGTCACGGTGAGCTTCACCATCTTCCTGCTCCTCGTGGGCATACTGGCAAAGATAAACGTGGCCCAGAGCGGATACCGCCTTAAGGTCTACTTTGGATTTCTGAACGACCTGCGCATCTCCGCGCCGGTGAAGATCGCGGGGGGCATCCGGATAGGGCAGGTAGAGGAGATCAGCCAGTCGTCGGAGAAGACCGAGGTCACGGTGTGGATCGACCGGAAGTTCAAGCTCATAAAGAGCACCAAGTTCGCGATCTTCACGACGGGGATTATCGGCGAAAAATATATTAACGTGTTCGTCCCCCCTTCCCTGGACGTCGAGGATTTCCTGGGCGACGGGGACAAGGTGTACGGCATCGACCCGCCCAGCTTCGACCAGATGATGCTCACCTTCCAGGGCTTCATGCAGGACAAGAGCGGCGGCGAGATCCTTGCCGAGATTTTCCAGAACTCGAACAGGTTCGTCGCCAATTTAAACAAGATGGTCGACGAGAACCGCTACGACGTGAAGCAGTCCGTGTCCACCGCCCGGGTGATGATCGAAACCATGGCCATGGACACCAAGATACTCATCGAGCAGCTTAACCTGCTCTCGCGCAACCTCGCGCAGATTTCCGAGAAGAACAAGGAAGAGGTCTCCATAACGATGCGAAACCTCTCGGAGGTCGCCGCCGAGCTCAACAAGGTCATATTCAGGATAGAGAGCGGCCGCGGCACCCTGGGTAAGCTTCTTACCGACGAGGAAGTCTACAACAACCTGCGCGACGCGTCCGTCTACGCGCGCGACCTCTTCTATTCGCTCAAGCAGGATCCCTCCAAGCTCTTCTATAGAACGAAGCAATGACGGCCAAGGCGGCCGACAAGAAACACGCGCGCTTCGTCTGCACCTCGTGCGGGGCCGAGCACCCCAAGTGGGCGGGACGATGCGACGCCTGCGGCTCGTGGAACACGATCGCTGCGGCGGAGCCCGTTCATTCCCGCGCAGCGCGCAAGGCGGTGCTGCACCCCCTTGCCGACGAGTCCAGCGAGGCGCCTTGCCGGGTCACCGGCGGGATCGCGGAATTCGATCTGGTGACCGGGGGTGGCATAGTCCCGGGTTCCGTGATACTCATCGGCGGCGACCCGGGGATAGGGAAGTCCACCCTCGCGCTCCAGATCGCGTGCTCCCTGCGCTCCATCTATTTTTCCGGGGAGGAATCCCCCCTGCAGATCCGCCAGCGCGCGGTGAGGCTCGCCGTCCCCGCGGAAAAGGTCCGGGTGTCCTCGAGCACGACGGTGGAGGAGATCCAGGCCGTCGTCGAGGCGGAAAAACCCGAGCTCGTGGTCATCGACTCGGTCCAGACGCTCTCGCTCGCGGAGCTTCCCGGCTACCGCGGCTCCGTGGGGCAGATCCGCGAATCGACGGCCCGGCTGGTTGAGCTCGCGAAGCGCACGGACATCCCCATCATACTTATAGGCCACATCACCAAGGACGGCGCGATCGCGGGCCCCAAGATGCTCGAGCATCTCGTGGACACGGTGCTTTATTTCGAGGGGGACTTCTCGCGCGACTATCGAATCCTGCGCGCGTTCAAAAACAGGTTCGGCTCGGTGAACGAGATAGGGCTCTTCCGGATGACGGAAAAAGGGCTGCAGGAGATCCGCGACAAGAACTCGCTTTTCCTCTCCCCCTTTTCCTCGCACGCCGCGGGGAGCGCCGTATCGGCCTCGCTCGAGGGAAGCCGCATCATCCTCTTCGAGGTGCAGTCGCTCGTCACCTTCACCAACTTCTCGAACCCCCGTCGCATGGCGGACGGCTTCGACCTGAACAGGCTTATCCTGATCGCCGCGGTGCTCGAAAAGCACGGGATGCTCAAGCTGGGGACCTGCGACGTGTTCGTGAACGTGGCGGGGGGCTTCTCCATTACCGAGACGGCATCGGACCTCGCGGTGGCCATGGCTATCGCATCGAGCCTCCGGGAGCGCCCCATACCCGCGCACACGGGGTTTGCGGGAGAAATCGCGCTTTCGGGCGAGGTGCGGCCCGTCCCGCAATGCCACCGGCGCATCCAGGAATTCGCGCGTTCGGGGTTCAAGACGCTCGTGCTTTCGAAGAAGGACAGCCTGGAGACGAAGGCGGCGGGATTTGCGGGCGAGGCTATCGGCGTGGCGAATATCGCCGAGGCTATGGAGTATCTTTTTTGAAATTGTCTTCCTGGAGTGCGTCGTCGAGCATGATCGTGAGAAGCCCGTCGGTCGCCAGTACCGGGTCGACGCGCCCGGCTACCCTGGATACGATCACCTGGAAGAGGGCCTCGGCGTCTTTGAGCATCTGAACCTGTCCCACGGTGCGCACGGCCTCCCTGCATTTTTCCGGCTCGTCGGTGGAATGATACGCCCTGCAGGAAAGGGGCCGCGCCTCGTATACGGAGCAGGCGCCGTCAACGAGAAAGGGGCAGGGCGTGCCGCGCGAGAACCACGTCGCGTCGCGGTCGTCCGCTTCCGCCCGCTCGTTCAGGAACTGCTTGAGCGCCGCGGCGTGGGGGCTTACCAGGGCGCGTAGGTCGTCCACGCTGCGGGAGGCATAGCCCAGCATATAATCGATGAGTCCCAGCGCCTCTATGCGCGACGCGACCACGATGCGGCTGCAACAGAAGTCGCACCCCTTTCCGCAGCGCACCCGAGGGGCCGCCTCGCGGAGCAGGCCCTCGAGGGGCGCGTACACGGTATGCGCGAGGATGGGATAATACGAATCGAAACGCTCGAAAGCCTCGTCGATGCGGCTCATGAGCAGGGTGTGCAGGTCGCCGGTCATGAGAGACTGTGTACCGGCGGCGCCCGGCGAGCGCAAGCGATTAATAGTAAAAAATGCTTGCGCGATAAATTGAAATTTTCGATAATCTAAATATCTGAAATTGTGCAGTTTTTGGCCGATTTCGCGCTCAAAAAAGGGATACCGATGAAGTTCAAGATAAAACAGTACCAGAACAAGTTCCGGATGCGCTTCTCCGAGAGCTACTACATATACATGAAGCGATTCACGAAATGGTGGGACGGCTTCCAGGAGAAGGGGCACGAGAAGATCACGGTTATGTTCATCCCCCACAACGAGAAGAAGATATTCAACTTCCAGATATCCAAGTTCACCGTGCTCTTTTTCATCGCGCTTTTCAGCGTGGTGCTCGTGACCTCCGCGTACGCCATAATCAAGAACGCGAGCTCCCGCAGCGAGGAGCAGCGCCTGTTGATGAACTACAAGGACATACGCTCCCATCTATTGAAATTCGAAAAGCTCACCGTCGCGATTTCGGACGTGGTGGACGACATGAAACCCGATATCGAGGAGCTGTACCTGCTCGCGGCGGGAGAGAACGTGAAGACGGACAATATCTGGAAGCTCGACAAGTTCGATCCGCGCGCGGTATCCGACAAGAAGAGCGTCGCGGGAATCATGCCCGACGAGATATTCACCCTGCGGGAAATTCAGAAAAACATAATCTGCTCCACGAATACCATCAAGACCATCAAGAATTTCGTGGACGTGCGCAGTAAGGTGGTGAACGATACGCCTTCCATCGTGCCCAACATGGGAAACGTCACCTCGCTCTTCGGCTGGCGCAGGTCCCCGTTCGGGATGGGGCGCGACTTCCATTCGGGGATCGATATCGCCGCGCCCGACAGCACCGAGATCCACGCCACCGCGCCCGGAACCGTCGAGACCGCGGGATGGATGGGCGGGTACGGCAACACGGTGAGGATCAAGCACAAGTACGGCTTCGAGACGATTTACGGGCACTGTTCGCGCCTCGTGGTGAACCAGGGGGACCATGTCCAGAAGGGACAGCATATCGCCTACGTGGGCCAGACGGGATCCGCGACGGGTAACCATTGCCACTACGAGATCAAGCTCGGCAACGTCGCGATCAACCCGTATCCCTATATGAGCAGGATCTGGTAACGACGCGCGCGGCCTCCGCGGCGGTGCCGCGAATATAAAAAGAGATCCGCTCCCCATCCCCTGAGGTATGATACAGCGACTGCCCCTTCTTGCGAAACTCGGCATCCTGGCGGGGACCCTCTCCGCGCTCACCTATGCGCTTTCCCAGGAAAACGGGAAAGGGCGCGCATTTACCGACATGCTCCGCACCTACCTGGAGGAGCGCACGGGCCGGCCGGTTCCCCCCGTCATTCAAGAGGGGGGAAAGGGCGGTATCGATTCCCTCTTCCCGGTCGACCCCAACGCGCCCCTCGCCTATCACGCGGGAGACTGGCATCGCTACATCATAGAGCCCAAATACACGCTCCTCTACGAGAGCATGGACGAGGGAAGGCTGGTCCTTGAGGAGCGCGATGACGTGGACATCAATTCGTACGGCGCGGCGAAATGGAACCTGCTCCGCGGGAAGTCGGCGTTCACGAGCCGGAAATACAAGCTCTTCGACACCGACGAGCCCGTTTCGCGCGTGATCCAGTCGGGCACCACGGTGGAGAGCGAGATGCAGCTTCACATGGAAGGCCGCGTGGGCGACCGGCTCACGGTTTATATCGATCACGACAGCAGGCGCCAGAACAACGAGAACCAGTATCGCATGCAGTACAAGGCGGTGCGCGACGACGAGGTCATCCGCGAGATCAACGCCGGCGATATCAGCATCAAGCTCAACAATTCCAAGTACGCCGTTTACGACGAGACCTCCACGAGCGGACTGGGGATCGATACCACCGTGCGCAAGGGGAATCTCACGGTGAAGGCCTTCGGGAGCGTCACCCGGGGGGAAACCGAGGTCGAGTATTTTCGCGGAAATTCCGCGTCCGGAAACCTCACGCTCGCCGAATACCAGTATATCAGGAACACCTATTTCCAGATCGAGGCCTTCAAGCGCTACGACAACCTGAGCGCGCCGCCGGGGGCCCCATATGTCACGCGGACCTTCACCTCCGCGCCGGCGAGCTTCACGCCGTACCAGGTAAATATCGACGCCCAGGGCTTCGAGCTCTACGTGGACGACCAGAACCCGCTCAACAACCTGAACGCGATCACCCTCGCGATCGACGACGGGAAGTACACGAAGATGGTCTCCGGCGCGGACTACACGATCAATTTCGCGACAGGGCTTGTCACGTTCCTGAAAACAGTGCCCGCAGGCGCGCGGATATTCGCGGTCTACACGCTGAACGGAGGGAGCACCTCGTCGTCGGATCCCGCGAAGCGCAGCGACGCGCAGTTTCCCGGAAAAATATTCGTATTCATCAAGTACGGCTATTCGATAGACGAAGACGCGGACAGGAACGGATTGTCCGACGGCGATAAAAACGGCGACGGCGTGATGAACCTGGACATCTACGAGGTGCGCTCGTTTTATCACGTCGGGGAGCAGCAGCTTCTCCAAAATAATTTCAGCCTGAAGTTTTTCGAGCGCACGCGGCTCCTCACGAAAACGGAAACGGGCGATCTTGGAAGCTATACCGTCGATTACACGAGGGGCATAATAGGCTTCTCGCTCAGGGAGCCGTTCAGGAGCGGGCTTTCGCTTTCGGTCGCGGCCGCGATCTATAGCGAGATACAGGCATCCAATATCGCGGATGTGTCCGCGTTCAGGATGCGGGTCGACTATTACCGGGAGGCCAGGAGCTTCCAGCTGAAGCACTTCAACATCATCCCGGACAGCGTACGCGTCAAGGTGGACGGGCGCGAGATTCCCGCCTCCCTCTACACGCTGGACCTCACGTCCGGGTATTTCGCCTTCGTGAACCAGAACAACCCCGTCATCTCGCCGGAGACCGCGATCGAGATCAGGTACGAGTTTCTCCCGTTCGCGGCGGAGGCGCAGTCCTTCGTGGGCGGGGCGCGGGCCGACTACCGTCTCTCGCGCGACCTGTTGGTGGGGGGGACCATGCTCTTTACGCGCTCGGCGGGCGGCGGGGTTATCCCGGTGGTGGGGTCAGAGCCCACGCAGACCCTGGTGCTCGAGGGCGACATGTCGCTCTTCCTGAGCGAACAACGCATGAAGGAGCTCGTGAACCTGTTCCCCGGCGTGCACGTCGATTCGTCGCCCGTGGACGTAAAGGCGTACGCCGAGTACGCCCGCAGCTACCGGAACGTGAACACCTTCGGGAAGGGACTCATAGACGACATGGAATCCGCGGACGAGGTGGTGTCGATCTCACTCTCCGAGAAGGACTGGATACTCTCGTCCATGCCTAATCCCCTGGCACAGAACCTGAGGGGGCTTTTACTGTACAAATTCTACCGCGAGCCATCGAGCCCCGACCGCCTGCAGGGGACGGGCTTTACGCCGTATACGATCCCGTATTCCGTCAAGCCGGGTCCCTACAACGTGGCGACCGGGCACGTAGCCGATTCCATCCAGAAGGCGGAGACGCAGCGATCCCTGGTGCTCGATTTTGACCTGGGCTCTTCGGGAACCACCGTTCCCATCGTTACGCGCAACCTGTCGTCGGACGCGGTGGATTTTTCCGGGCTCCAGTACGTCGAGATATGGTACCGTGCCGGTTCCGGGGCGGAGGCGCTCGAAAGCCCCGTAAACCTTTTCCTGGACCTGGGTTCGATAAACGAGGATGCAGACGGCGACGGCTCCCTGGACACGGAAGACCTTAACGCGAACGGTTTCCTCGACTACGACCCGACCCGCAGCCAGACCGAGGACCGGGGATACCGGTTCAACCCCTCCGGGGGCACCGATACCGTGATAGGCTCCGGACCGGGGCTGTCCGATTCGACCCGCGGCGACGGGATACTCAACTCCGAGGACCTGAACGGGAACGGGACGCTGGACGCCGCCGAAAGCATCGTCCGGCTCCAGGGCGCGATCCTGAAGGGCGCCTCCGCGACGCCTATAACCGTCGCACCCGGCGACACCGCATGGCAGATGGCGCGACTCTACATCGAAAGGAGCTCTACCGCGTTCACCGACAACATTTCCCTGCTGAAGCAGGTCAGGTCGATCAGGCTTTTCCTGGCGGGGAGCGCGCCCAATGCGGGAAGGATCTACATCGACAGCATGCGCTTCGTGTCGTCGCGATGGCGCAATATTAAAATTAATGGGACTTCAGATGAGGACCCGGACAGGTTCAGCGTCACCATGGTCGATTCGATAAACGACCCGGAGTATCGGTCCAATTCCTTCCTTTCGAAAAAAAGCGATGTGTACCAGGAGCTTCACGGAGAAAAAACGAACCGCGAGCTCGAGATCGAGCAGGAAACCGCGATGCAGATCGATTACAACCTCCCGGGAACCTTTACCGGTTCCGTATCGCGCAAGTTCGCCAAGGAAATGGATTTGCGGTTTTATAAAACCCTTTCACTCTGGCTGAACTGCAGGTCGACGCTGCCTTATAAAATCGGCGTGCGTGTAGGTTCTTCGGAGAATGATTATTACGCATATGAATTCATTCCCGATTTTCCGGACATCTGGCGGGAAGTGAAACTCAACCTCAAAAGCGGTGCAAATGGAATCGACCGGATTTCGGCCACCGGGCATCCCGACCTGAAACGCGTCAGTTATATGGAGATAATCATTGATAGCGGAAGCACCGGGGGCGCCGGAAAAATCTGGGTCAACGATATTTACTCCGGGGACGCCGAAACGCTGGTGGACAGCGCCTACTGGTACGAGGGCGAAATAAGGGGGAAGAGGCCGCTTTTCAAAACGGCGGCGGGGGTTCCGATACTCTCGGACCTCGAGATAAAAGTGATCGAGAAGGGACACGGCGCGCAATTCAGCTCGGTGGGGAAGACCCAGTCGGACGTCATGGAGCGCTACCGGGAGATATTCTCGTCGGTAAAGATCCTGCCGGCCTGGAGCGCGCGGCTCGACTATATCACGGAAGACTCCCGGACCGATTCGCAGAACGAAAACGTATCGGTCCAGAAGCGGGGGAAATCCGGCAGATCCAGCTTAAGCATCGAGTCCGATTTCGCACCCTCCGCAACGGCGGTTCCGGGCGTGAAGCTCGTCTACAAGAACGATCGGTACAGAAATTCCCACAGCGATTACCTTTCCGCCGACATCTTCCGCGAGGATAGCGAGGAGGATGTGCAGAATCCCGTGGTCATCGTACGCGAGAACCTGGACGATTTCCTGGGGGGAAAGCTCCTTGCCTCGCTGCTCGTCGATACCTCCTTCAAGCAGGAAAGCGTCACGCGGGGCTCTCCCACGCTCCCGAAAAACATTCTAAACCAGTCCGTACCCGTAAGCGAGCGGGAAAAGCGCCAATCATCGAGCGCGGAGCTCACGGCGGATTACCAGGGCTCACACGTCTACGTGCAGCCGGCGATCACCGTGTATTCGCAGGAGATCGTCGATATCCGGGGCCGTTCCTCGTACACGGACACAGGCGTCCAGGGAGACATGGAGGGCGATTTTCACATTCCCTTCTTATACGGCTCCGACTACCGTTTCGTCGAGCGAAACAAGAAGGGCGCATTGAACCTGGGACTCAAGGGTATCGGGGCCGTATCGCCCTCCTGGAAAGGCGAGATGGTATATTTTGAAAACCAGTTCCGGGACTACGACGACAACGAGAGGCTGCTCTCGGGGCGCTACCGCAGGGACAAGGACGCGCGCAGCTTCGTGTCCAGCGCGTGGAACCTGCCGTTCGATTTCAGCGCTTCAAAAAATCTCGATTTTATCAGCTCCATGAATTTCGGCTACACGCGTTCGCTGCAGTTTCGGGAGGAAGGTATTCCCTACGAGGGTGAGGGGGCGTCGTCCTTCTCGGAGCGTTACGGCATCAACAGGACCTTTGACGGAATCGCGGGCGAGGCATTCAACATGGCGAAATATCCCCCCTGGTATTTCATGACGGGAAGGGGAAACTACGCGCGGGGCCGCGATTTTACATACGCGCGGTTCAACAACCCCCTCACCTTCTCGGACGGGGAGAGCGCCCAGGATTATGATAACGGACTGAGGCTTATCGATAACTTTTCCCTGAATTCGACGCTCAATTTCCAGAGATGGACGCTGGCCCTGGCGTCGGGCCTCAACCAGGTGAGCGAGCGCCAGGCGGTGGAGGGTGTTCCCCAGCAGGTGATAACCTTCACCTCGAACGCGGACCTGAGCTTCGACCTCATGCGTTTTTTCAGCTTCTGGTTTTTCCGGCCCAATCTCCCGGGGATCCCGTTCCATGCCGTTACCCTGAGCCTGGGGTATGATTACAGCAGGAACATGATCATTACTTCCAACGTCCGGGAAGACGTGCATACCCCTGAGCTGGGAATCGTGTTCAAGCGCGACAGGGCAAGTCTCGGGCTCAAGGCCGGCGTGGATCTGCGAAACCGGCAGCGGGAGGAATATATCGACCAGGGCGGCGGGAACGACCCCAGGGACGATGTTTACCTTGATAACATGCAGAAAAATCCCTATTTCCGGGAAATAGACCGGGGATACCGGTTCTCCGCAATTTTCGAAACCGACGTGCACTGGATTCACGAGTACTTTTCCGCTTTTTACACCCTCACCGGGTTCCCGATTTTTTCAATAGAGTACTCGATGCTCCTGAACCGGTATGATTACATCCGGACCGTATCGCCCGAGCCTTACGACCAGCACCTGGTGACGGGAAAGCTCACACTCGATCTTCATAAAAATGTCCAGGGGGGGCTGGTGGGAAGATGGGCCCTCGAAAAATTCCGGAATCGGGAGACGGGCAATGTTTACCGGGAAATCATGTCCTACGAACTGGGGATGAATTTTTCGCTCGTTTTCTAGGGTGGAAACTATTCGCCCTCACTGCCCGTGAAGAGCCTGTGGAGCCGCCTCCGTATCCGCTTGTAGAATCCCTTCAATTCAGCGAAATGCATGTCGTCCCTGCTTCGGTGGAGCGCCTCCCTGGTCGCGTCACTGAGCACAAGCCAAAGCGCCTCCCGATTCTCGCAATAGCGGAAATAGTCCAGGTTTATCTGGAACGCCCCCTTGTACATGCGGCCGCCGCCGTTGGGGGTTATTTTCTTGATGATCATGTCCAGGTCCAGGTTGGGGTTTCTCGTCCGGAACGACGCGTCAAGGGTGAGGCCGTTTTTCCTGTCGATCGCGGCGAAGATGATGACCGTCTCGGCGCGCTCCTGCTGGAGGACGAAATCGGCTACTATCGCGATACTGTCCCTTATTGATTCGTCGATAAAACCGAGTCCCGCGTAGAGCCAGTCCCTGTACATTCCCTTTTCCAGGAAGGCCTTTTCTATCAGGCGAAGCGTCTGGTCCGAGAGCGGGGAATTGGCGATCCGCGCGATGACCTGCCTGTTTGTAAGCGGCGTCAGGTATTCGAGCGCCTCGCTCTCGAGTGTTCCGGCGTGCCGGAAATTGTCCGTATCGGTAAGAATACCCAGGTAGAGGGCCGTTGCCAATCTCGTTCGTTCCTCCGGCGAAAGTCCGATATCCCTCGCCTTGAGCACAAGCGCCATAATTGTGCTTACCGACCCGGCGCTCGCCGATATAAGGGTAAACTCCGCTTCGACCGTGTCGTCCATTTTTTCGTGATGATCGATGTGGATGGCGCATGGTATCCGGCCGGAAAGCTTTTCCACCGCGGCCGACTGGTGATCGAGCACCGCGTACGCGTCAAAACCCTCCGGGGGATGGTCGGGCCGCCCAAAGAGAATCGGGATATCGAGCGTTTCGACGATCGCGCTGTTTTGCGGGAGGGAAATTTTAGAAAATGCGAATATCTGCGCCTTGACCCCCGCGAACGCGGCGAGGTGCTTGAGTGCGAAGGACGAGGCGATCACGTCGGGATCCGGAGAGCCCTTTATGACGATGAGGAGGGTGCGGTGTCGGGCGAGCGCCGCCAGCAGGCCCTCGGATGTTTCAACGATATTCATGGCATTGACGTGCGGGACGGACCAGCTCCTTTACTCGGCCCTGAAGATTACCAGGCTCGCGTCCTGGGATTGAGCGGCGCCCGCGATAAACTGCTTGATGTCGGCGAGCACCTTGCGGACAAGGACCGCCGGCGAATCGTTCTTGTTGAGACGGACGATATCCTTGATCCTGCCGGCGGAATACGACGTCCCCTGCGCATCCAGCAGGCTTTCCAGGCCCGGCGTATGGATGATCCCCGTTGAACCGGGGGAAACATGCATGGTCTTGGATTCGTAGATGAAATTACGATCGAGCCCTATGGGAATTCCCTTGGTGTCGAGCTCGGTATAGGTTTCATGCTCGTAGTCGAAAAGCGTAAGCGGTTTCATCGCGGCGTTCGAGAAGCTCAGCATCCTGGAACTTGCGTTGTAGATCATGTAATAGCAGGGCGCGTACGTGTCGGAGAAGCGCGAGGTGGTGACTACCCAGTTTAAAAGGTTCATTATTTTTTCGGGAGATTCATTCGCGCCCGCGTGCGCGTGCAGGACGCTGAAAAGCTGCAGCGCGACGGTGAGGGAATGAATGCCGGCGTTCGCGGTCGTCCCCATGAAAAGGCCGACCTTGTCCTGTTTCACGATCGTGGAATCAAAAAAGTCGGTACTGAAATCGGAGTTGTTGAGGAACAGCGAACTCATGCGCAGTCCCTCTATCTGCTGCATGGACTTGGGCATGATCTTCGCCTTTGCGCTCTGGATCACGAGACGGTCGTGCTCGGCAATTTTGGATTCCTTGATGTCCTCGAGAAAAATTGAATTTGCCAGGGATACCTCGAAATGGATGCGGTAGAGATCGAGCACGCCCAGGAGGTCCATTGAATACGGTTTCCTGCCGGCAAGCGAGCCCAGCATCAGTATTCCGATAATCTGTTTCTCGATATTATAGAAGGGAAGCGCCACCTGGATATTATTCTCGTTAAAGAATGTGCGCAGCGCCGACCGGTATCCCGAGAGGCGATCGTCGGTAAAAAGCAGCGATTTCTCGAGCAGCCCCGGGAAAGAATCCATACAGCGCACCAGGTCGCTGTTTTCATCGATCGCCCTCAGGCCGATCTCATCCCCGAATCCGTAGTTAAAAAGATAACTCTGATCCCTTGTCCTGTGCATGAAAAATGCCGCGTTTTCGATCCCGAACCGCGTGTGCAGCGCGTCGATGGTGCTGCCGAAAAACATATCCCAGTAACCGGCCTGATCCTTCGTATCGGATACGCTGCTGATCCCCTGGAAGAATTCGTTCACGTTTCTTTCGAACTGAATATACCGGAACCGCGCGAACTGTTCGATCATCGGGGCGCCGAATCGATAGAACAGGAAAAAGTAGATGAATATCGCAAACGCCGTCGCCACCGCAGGAACGCCCTGCGACTCCTGCGAGGAATCGAATCCCAGGGCTATAAGGAAATACGCCGGGACAAAAAGGACAAGAAACACCACAATTCGGTACAATACCCTGAAATAAAATTTCTTGAAGTCCAGGAGGCGTTCTTCCGAAATCGCATAGTTACTTATAACCAGCAGTATAATGCCGCCCGTAGCGAGCGCAATCGCCTGGTATCGGTGGATCGCGAAAAAGTAGGGAAGCACAATAAATCCGCCTACGGAGATCGCGGCCCCTATGTTTTCCCCCAGGGACCTGAAAAACAACTGGATCCGGAACGAATCGTTTTCGAGCACGCGGTGCTTGTAGTTTATAATAACGGTACAAATGAGCAGGTTGAAAGAGAAAACCGCAATGTACGCCGCATAGTACTCGCCGAAGACGAAAGTCCAGGACCCGTCTGAATAGAGCGCGGCAAGGATCGTGTAGGGTGTCGCCGCGGTGATCACGAAGAGTGCGCTTCCCGGCAGGGCGGTCGTGAGCATCAGCCATAGGGGTGATCGCTTTTCCCATCGGGGAACTACCTGTGCGTAGTGCATGTACAGATGGCTTTGAAGCGCGACAAGGGCGAAATAGACCCGAGCCGCATCGGTGGCATAAGGCCATTGCGGATCGAGAAGGAGGTAGGCCATGATTCCGAACATGGGCAGCGAAATGAACGCCATAGCGCTCACCAGGTAATTCTCCGCGTAGCGGTTTCTTCTGAAGAATATATTGATGATGAATACATACAGGGCGGTGGCGATTGCCGCCGCACAGGCGCTCACTTCCAGGTAAGTTAAGTTCACGAGCCGATTCTCCGCGGATCTTAATTATGGTGCTGCTTCTCGAAACGCGCTTTTACCCGGCGGGGTGTTCTTTTCGAGTCCCGCGGGCCTGATAAGTGTAGGCCGGTCTTCTTTTATTTCAAGCCAAATATAGCCGCTTTCCCCAAATCCGCACGGGTAGTGTACGCATAGCGGGGCTAAGTGATGGCAATAAAAAACTTGACACAAATACCCGGCTATACTACCTTTGCCACCTACTTTTACCAGGTGCTCCCAAACCCTTGGAAATCGAAACACGAGCCCACGCGAAGATTAATCTGCATCTCGAGGTGCTCAACAGGCGTCCTGACGGATACCACAATATTTTCAGCCTGATGACCAGGGTGGGATTAAGCGATCTTTTAAAACTGAGATGCAATCTGTACTGGCGTTCACCGGTTTCGCTCGAAGTCGGGCTGAGGGTTACAGGCGGATCGTTCGCCCGGGTAATCGAAAAAACACCGGCGGGGGACAATCTGATAACCAGGGCCGCCCGAATCTATTGTGAAAGGGCCGGACTGTCCGGGGGGATCGAGGTCGAGATCGAAAAGAATATCCCGGCAGGAGCAGGTCTGGGGGGAGGAAGCAGCGACGCTGCGGCGGTGTTTACCGCTTTAAACGACTTGTATCGCGCGTTTTCCACGGAAGAGCTCCTCGGGCTTGGGGCCGGCCTGGGTGCCGATATACCCTTCTGCATGACTGGGGGCGCCGCGTTCTGTGAGGGAATCGGAGAACGGATAAGCCCGGTCAAGTGCAACCTAGGCTTCGCGGTCGTAATCGGTTTCGACGGAACCCATGTGAATACAGCCGCGGCATACCGGGGGCTTGGGCGGACCACGGAATCAATGAGAACCCCGGGTTATATTGAACGGAAGCGCAACGAGCTTGCGAGACTGTGCCGGCAGGACCTTGAAATTGATAATTTCGATTTACTGCAAAACGATTTCGAGCCGCTTGTAGTCAGGGACAACCCAACGATCGGGGAGCTAAAGTCCGCACTATTGCACGGAGGCGCGGTCCATGCGGCGATGACCGGTTCGGGTTCGGCGGTCTTTGGTTTATTTACCTCCCGCGAGCGGGCAGCGGAATCGGCGGATGCGGTGCGATCACGGGGCGCGTGGGCCCATACCTGCGATTTTATGTAGACAGTATGCACTTTTTATACTATTATTTTTTTACTTTGAGGCGTAGCCAAGCGGTAAGGCACCGGGTTTTGGTCCCGGCATCCCAAGGTTCGAATCCTTGCGCCTCAGCACGTTACAAGGAACTGGGCCGTATCCATGACAAAGGCGGTAATTCTGGCTGCGGGCAAAGGGGTCCGCATGAAATCGGACCTTCCCAAGGTGCTTCATCCCTTGGGCGGAATTCCCCTGCTCGTCCACGTAATACGCAGTTTGAGGGAGGCGGGGATAGACGATATCATCACCGTGGTGGGCTACCGCGGCGATGAAGTGGCGCGCGCCGCGGGTGAAGGGGTGCGCGTCGTGTGGCAGCATGAACAGAAGGGGACGGGGCACGCGGTTATGCAGGCCGAACCCCTTCTCGCGGATTACCGGGGCCTGGTCGTGATCGCGTGCGGCGACGTTCCCCTGATAAGCCCGAAGACCGTGCGTGAGATGGTAATCGCCGCGCGAGAGCCTGGCGTGAAGGCATGCGTGCTTTCAATGACACCGCCCGATCCCTTCGGGTACGGGCGGATTCTAAAGGAACCGGACGGCACGCTGGTCAGGATTGTCGAGGAAAAGGACGCCGGGGAAGAGGAGAAACGGATACGCGAGGTGAACACGGGAACGTATGTATTCCATTCCGAGTTTCTTTTTCCGGGACTAAAGACAATAACCACGAACAATGCGCAGGGTGAGTATTACCTGCCTGACGTGTTTAATTATATACGATCGTCTGGATTCAAGACGAGGGCCATGATGCTGGCGGATCCAATCGAGGGAAGCGGTATTAATTCTACCGAGGATCTCAAAGTGCTCGAGGCTCGTATCGAGTCCAGGAAAGGCGCGGAAATAAAATAGAACCATGACAGGATCCATGAAAATAATATCCGGATCGTCCAATACGCAACTCGCCGAGGAAATCGCAAGTTACCTCGGTATTAAGCTCGCCGAGGTGGAGCTCAAGAAGTTCAGGGACGGTGAAATATCGGTCAAGATCGGGGAAAACATCCGCGAGGTCGACCTTTTCATTGTTCAGGGGACGAGTAATCCGGCGAACGATCATCTCATGGAGCTGCTGTTGCTCATTGATGCGGCCTTCCGCGCATCGGCGAAGCGCATTACCGCCGTAATACCCTATTTTGGATATGCGCGGCAGGACAGGAAGGTGGAGCCCAGGGTTCCCATATCCGCGAAGGTCGTGGCGAACATCCTCCAGGCCACGAATGTGAAGCGCATTTTAACCATGGAGCTCCATTCGGACCAGATTCAGGGTTTTTTCGATATACCCGTGGACAATCTCATGGCGTCCCCGATCGTGATCGATTATTTAAATTCCCTTGAAATTGACAACCGGGTCGTTGTCTCCCCGGACACGGGGGGGGTGGTAAGGGCGCGATTCATAGCGAAGAGATTAAAGGCCAGCCTCGCGATTATAGACAAGCGCAGACCCGAAGCCAACGTCTGCGAGGTTATGAATGTGATTGGCGACGTGAAGGGCAAAAATTGCATCATCGTGGACGATATGATCGATACGGCAGGATCTATCTCCGAGGCTGCTCACGCCTTGAAGGACAGCGGCGCGAAGGATATTTATTGCGCGTCGACCCATGCGGTGCTTTCGGCGGACGCGCCGGTAAAGTTGAAAAACGCGGGTTTCAAGGAGATTGTCGTCACCAATACTATCCCCATCCTTGGGAACAAGCGTATGGACAACATGACGGTACTCTCAATAGCCCCGCTGTTCGGGGAAGCGATACGAAGGATTCATAACGGGGAATCGGTGAGTTCCCTGTTCATATAGTGAATGATCAAATGCTGACAGTGAACGGCATAATAACCAGCACGGATGTGAGGCAACCATGAAAACACACAATCTCAAAGCACAATCCAGGACCGCAACCGGGAAAAACGAGTGTAACAGGATCAGGAGCAAAGGATATATACCGGCGGTGATGTATTCCCACGGGAAAGCAGAAGCCTTGCAGGTTTCCGAGCATGAATTCTCAAGGCTTTTCCGCGGGCAGGTACCGGAAAGCGTACTTATAAACATGGACTTCGAAGGGACCCCCGGACAAAATGTGATCATAAAGGATTACCAGCTGGATCCGGTGAGCGGCAGGGTGCTGCATCTTGATTTCTACAAGGTGACGACCGGCGAGAAACTGCACACGGTGGTGCCCGTGATCATCAAGGGTACCTCAAAGGGCGAGCGCCTGGGCGGCATAATGGAAGTTCTCGAAAGGGAGCTCGAAATCGAGTGTCTGCCCACGGAACTCCCGGAAAAAATCGAAATAGATGTAACCGACCTCGATCTCGCGCACTCTATTCATGTCAGGGACCTCCCTGTTACCGGGTCGATGAAATTCCTCGCAGACGGTGACCGGGCGGTCGTCACGGTGCTCGTGCCCAAGGCTGTGAAGGAAGAAGTGCCGGCAGAAGCCGCAGTTGAAGAAGCGGTTGCCGCCGAACCGAAGGAAAAGGCCGAGGAGTGATGCTTCCCGGCCATCATCCGTACAAGGGGTAGAAGTATTTGAAACTAATAGTTGGTTTCGGGAATCCGGGCGAGCGATTCTTGAATAACCGCCAGAATATCGGCTTCAAGGTTATCGATATTATAGGCAACAATGAGAATATAGAAGTAAAGATCAAGAAGAAAAAATCGCTCATTGGACGCGGCAAGATACGCGATGCCGATGTGGTGCTGCTGAAACCGCAGACCTTTGTGAATCTCACGGGCGAATCGGTCCTGTACATTGCGTCTTTCTTGAGGATCAGCGTGGCGGACATCATGTGTATCGTGGAAGACTCCGCGCTTTCAATCGGCGAACTCAGGATCGATTACCTGTATTCCGCGCTCACGCATCCCGGCGTACATTCCATAGCCAAGGCGCTTAAATCCGATAAGTTCGCGAAAATCAGGGTGGGGATCGGCACTCCTCCGAAGGGCGTCACCATGGAGGAATATCTTCTTCAAGATTTTACGGACGAGGAAAACCTTATCCTCATCGATGTGCTGAACAAGGCTGAAAAGGTGGTGAAGATGCTCATCACCACGAGTATCGAAGAGGTTCAGAATAAGTACAACCCCGGGGGGGCGCCTAAAGTCGAGAAGAGGAAAATACGCAAACTTCGCATTCGACGCTAGTAGGCGAGGTCCAGCAGCAGGCCGCGTATTTCCTCGATTGACTTGAGCAGGTTGAATGCCTTGTTCCCGCGCGTTATTGCGCCGGTCATCTCCAGCAGCCGGACGTTGATCTTTTCGATCACGGTGAAATCCGCTTTATTTCTGCGAGGGCGTTTCAGCGTGGTGGTTTTAAAACCGTCTTCAAGTATCGATTTTAATATTTTTTGCACAAGCGCCTTGTAACGCTGAAGCTCGTAACTGGTCTGGCTGTCCAGGAATTTTTTTTCCTGATCCCGGAGATCTTCCATCAGTTCGTCTATGCTCCCCTGGAACTCGAAGCTGAGAGACGAGTCGAGAGCGTGGGCGAACGCCCCCGAGGTCGCGCGCCCCGCATGGGCGCGCTTTTTGCCCTTTATTTTAAGCTTCTCTTCACGGTTGAGGTCACTCAGGGTTTTTTCTATTATCCCCATTTAGTCCGTCGATCGTGCGCGGCTTCTTACGATCGAACCTCCTGGGCTTTATTGATTATGCAATTTCCGTCGAAAATCACCCCGTCTTCCATCACGAGGCTGGGTGTGATTACATTTCCATGCATTCGTCCCGTCGAAAGCATAATGACCCTCTCGGACGCGAAAATGTTTCCCCTTACCGTGCCCCCGATCACCACCACCCTGGCCTTGATATCCGTGGTCGCCTCGCCGTTCTGGCCGATAAGAACCTTGCCGTCGGTTTCCAGCGTTCCCTTAAACCTGCCGTCGATGCGCAGAAGTCCATTGATCATGAATTCACCCTTGAATTCCGATCCCTCTCCAATTATGCTGTTGACGAGGTTATCCTCGATTTGTCGCGTTGCTCGTGCCATAGTCCCCTGGAATTCACGGCCCGACCGGGCCTTGGATGTAGGGAAAGGCTACACAGGATGGGCGGTTTTGACAAGGATAAAATTCCCCCTGCCTTGAAATCCAGCTTTTTATACAATAATACTTATGCATATATAATTATATGGTCAGTTTCGAATAATTAATAAAAAATGATTGATAATTACGACAGGTGTGAATTAATAATCCTGACGGAGGAATCGAATACATTTCAGGGAGGAAATATGAGGAAATCTATCATCAAACTTCTCGAATATGGCTGGCCCGACAAAATAATCGCGAATTACCTGATGATAAAGCCCACGATAGTAAAGTATTACAGAAAGAAATATCGGATTTCCCGCAACGAGTACCAGGGCTTTTACTGAATGCCGACTGTTTATCCCCAATAAAAAAGAGGGGGGGACTAAAAATCCCCCCCTTGAACGAGAGAATAATATTTGGAGGTTCGCAAAAAAGGAAGACAACTGGGACCAGTTGTCGAAACCTTGCGCTTTTTTTCAAGGTTTTTTCTCCATCGCAGGCCGAAAATAATAGTACGCAATTCTTTTAATATCTGACCATCGGGTAGTCGTGTGTATGGTGCAATGAATGAGGCCCTGGTTCTCCCCAATCGGTGCAGGGACGCGTATGCGTTCGAGGAAATAATCAAGGCGCAGGATCCGATCTATGCCAGGGGTGTTTCTGTACTTGATCTGTCGCGCATAGATTTCATCGAGCCGTATTCGATGCTGGGACTGCTGCTTCTTGGAAGAACCTATTTACGGAATACCGGACACCGGCTGTCATTGACGGCGATTCCGCTGGCAATCCACCAGTACCTGTCAAGGATGGATTTTTTCAAGTGGGGATATTTCGATGTTTCTCAACGGCTTGAGGAGGGACGGCAGCTCAAGAGAAGCGCGTTCAGCAATCGCGTCGTGGAGATAACGGAAATATCCCACCGCGAGCGCGAAAGCATCGCCGCCATCTCCGCCGTTATAGGCCTCTTCAGGAAAAGGGCAGAGCATATACTCAAGTACTGGGTGTCAGAATCGACCGTTGATTATTTCGTGACGGTGATTTCAGAGGTATGCCAGAATATTTTCGAGCACAGCCTTGATTCAGGATATTGCGCGTTGCAGACATATTCCGCGGGGGGAGAGCACGTGCTGCGGCTGGTCATTTCGGACTCGGGGATCGGAATCCCCGCCAGTTTTGCCTCCCGGCCGGATATTTCAGGTGAGTCGAACGCGAGGCTGATAGAAATGGCGCTCACCACGCCGATTTCGAGCAAGCGCAAGTTCGGTTACGGGCTGTGCCAGGTCAACGACATCGTTGAAAAGCTCAGGGGGGGCATATTCATGAGGTCGGATCACGGTTCTGTCGCGGTCATGTACAATAAAAAGCGCAGCGGCCCCCCCCAGGTTTTCCTGAGAAACGATTTGACGCATTTTCCGGGTACGCAGATTTCGATCAGTCTTTTCGGGTAGGAGAGGAGGAATGCACGGATGCAATGTGTCATGAAAAAAATAGCGCTGGACCTGAAGCTCCCGCTTCCGGACCTGATTACCCGGCCGGTGGGACGAAAAATGTATGAAAAAGTCCGAAAGATGCTATCCGTGCTGCACAATGAGGAGGTCGTCGCCCTGGACTTCGGCGGTGTCAAGGTCGTGGATTCATCGTTCATCGATGAATTCCTGCTCAGGCTTATCCTGGAAGCGCGCACCGCAGATCCTGTCTATTTCATAAAGATCCAGAATTTCTCCGATGCCGTCGAGGTTAACTGTGAATCGGTATTCTCATCCTACCGCCGGTTCAATAACGAGCGCGTGGTGGTGATTACGGACAGGGTGACCGGGAACAATTCGGTCTTTTTGGGCGCCCTGGCCGCCGTCGAGCGGGATATCGTGGATTACCTGCATGTCAACCGGACGGCGAAAATCGGCGATATCGCCGGTTATGTGGGGAAATCGGAAGAAGAGGCATCCGCTCTCGCCGATTCGCTTTATTCTCTCCGTGTAATTCGGCGGGAAAAAGATGATGGCAATTTCCGCTATACGGCGCTATGATTGACCCGTCGGGAACCCGATACAGGCGTACACCAACAGCCATGAAAAACCCGTATAAAAAAGGGGCGGAGTTGTCCCGGACAGAAGATGAAAGCCTTTTCGGACTCCTCTCCTCGTATAAGTCTTTCAACACGTATCTTAATATCTACATGTCCGAAAAAGACGACCAGGTGATGCTCATTATCACCGACAACCCGAAGCGGTGGTCGCTCATGTCGGATGAGAAGTATAAAAATTTCAAGCCCCTGCGCAGGCTGTCAATCGGGGTAGGCAAACTTTCGGTGAAATTCCTGCTGCCGGAACATCTCGTGCGCTTCATGGGTCCCATGCTGGGAATGAAACTCCCCTCAAATAAAGTGGCATTCGTCAACAACCTCGATAAGGACGGATTTTTCCTGCTTGAAACTTCGCTCAAATTCCTGCCCGAAGTGGTACAGGGAATTAAAAAGATAATCAGCATGCCGCCGCAGAAGAAGTACGAGATACTCGAAAAATGTCTTGTCGATAATTCATGAGGTGCCTGGATGTCCCCGGAAAAAACGCAGTATGGTTCACTGAGCGAACAGGCCCGCATGGTCAATATTGCGGCGAAATATACCGGCGGAGATATCGAGAAAGCCCGTCAGATGGTTGCGGGACAAAATAACGACGCGGTCGCAGTGAAAGGGAAGTTTTCGGTGATTTCTGCGAACAAATTCGGGATTTTCATCATATTTGTAAACATACCGGGAAAATATCTGATGAATATCAATGATCTGGTTGTCGGGTCCCGAACGGGAATCGAGAAGGCCCGTATTTTCGATCATTGGAAACATTACTATACCGAATTTGCGGAGATAGCGAAAAGGGAAGGGGATGGCGCCGCGGGATCATACGAGTTATCAAACCACCTGATGAACTCCATGGACGGCTATAATCTTTACCCGGGCATCGAATCGGGAGACCTGGAGGGCGTTACCTCCGCGATTACGGAAATACTCGTCAAGTTTTTCGGGACAGGCGACGTGGAATGCCAGGTCGAACTCGAAAAAACCAGTTCGCTTGCAATAGAACTGGAGGGAATTCCGTTGGAACAGACGGACGGGATTTCTCCGGAACAAATATCGCCCGGAGCGGAGACCGCGAAAGGCAAATTCCACGAGATCGAATCCCAGGCCGATTATATCGTCGAGGGAAAGGTTATAATTTCTCCTGCCAGGGGTAAGAGCATTCAATCCCTGAAGCCCGGGGAAACGTTCAAGGTCCAGCTCCTGAACAAGGATGAAATTTCGATGCGCGTGGCGGAGGTTCTCAAAGCGGTAACGGAGGAAGGCGATATCCTTCCGATAAAAGGAAGACTCAAGGCTAAAATTCCCGATGAAAACGCCGGAACGATTTTGTATGCCTATATCGCGAAGAATGTCCTCGCCAAGATCATTGAAGAAGAAAATGTCCGGATCGAGGTAGACACCCTGCGCGCCGAAGAAGAAGCCGATGATTCTTCCAACAAGCTTTCCCTTTACGTCGCGTTGCTGGCCGGCCTGATACTATTTACGGTCCTGCTGTTATTGGCGATATTCTGAAAACCCGGGCAGAGGGGGATTCAATCCAGACGGTACTTTTTAATCTTTGTCTTGAGGGTGTTCCTGGCAATATCCAGGAGCCTGCTCGATTTTTGCAGGTTCCAATCCGTGAATTCCAGGGTTTTCGCGATGTGTGCGCATTCGACCTTATCCAGCACCTGCTGCAGGGTTTCATAACCGTTGGTCAATTCCGCTCCTTTTCTTTTCTTGACGACGGGTGCAGAGCTTTCTTTTTGCTTTTTCATGGCTACGCCTCTCGGTACTGGAATATAGTTTAAATTATAGCATAAATTTGGCGAGAAAAAATTTTTTTATTCATCACTACCAAAATTTTTTACTGTTTAATTTGTAATATTCAAAAATCATGGTCACAGTAAAATTCCCTCGAGGGGCGCCCTGTCGTCCCTGTACGGGAGGGACATAAAAACATGCGAAATCCCAGCGCTATTACCGCTCCGGTCGGGCCAATCCTGGTCGCCATCCTGTTCATGTTCTGGAGCGCTCCCATTTCCTCCCAGATGCCGGATTGGGTGACCGTTCGTGACCGCGACGGCAATACGATGTTCATGGATCGTAATGGCAGGATATATTGCGATGGCGATCCCCGGCCCGGATTTATCAGGGTATCGGCCGATAACGCGAGTTTTTACCTCCACCAGGGCGCCGAACTCATCAGGAACCACTACAAGAGGGAGGGCCTGACGGTTCTAAAATCCATACTCGCGCTTCCCGAGAAGGATGAGCGCGTGCGGAAGGCCCGCGAGGGCGCGTCGGCACTCGTAAACGCGTTTGTAAAAAGCGAAGGCGATCGGTTCGATTCCCTTAACGCGCAGGCATCCCTGTTTCACATTAAGGCGGACGGGATCGAATCCGTTATCAATGATAAGTACGGATACAGGTTTGATATCCGAGGCAGGGTGGCCATCCTTAAATCGAGCGAGCGGAAAACGGGCCAATCTGGCTATCACGGGCTTTCATTCAGCGTGATCCTTGAAACCGGTTCCCCGGCAGCCGCAGAGGAGAGTGCGAGCGATGCGCTCGTCGCGCTTGATGTGGAGAAATTCCCTGAACGGGCCGTCTCCGTGGCCAGGGCGGAGGACCATTGGCGTAAAACCCTGGGTGCCGATACGTTCATCCGGACCAGGCATCGTTTCGATGAGCAGGCCATTGAGTACGAGTTTTCCGATGCGAAGGCTCCCTACGGGGGTTTCGAGGCCATATACCTCGCGGGCAGGAAGGTAATCTGCCTGCGCATCATTTCACCGGCGCAAAAATTCCAGGCACAAACTGCAAAGTTCCGGGAAATCCTGAAAGGATTTTCTACGGTTAACGGCGCGGATTAATCAATATCGAGTGCGCTATCGGGGTCATCGTCATCATCGCGTGACGGCTTCGTGAACAACAAGGGCTGGCCCTTTCCTTTCGCTTCCCTGGAAAGTGAAGGATATTCGTAATTGAACGCTTCCACGAATCGCCCGATCTCTTCCTCTGAATTCAGGAATTTCACGCCTACCTCGCGGCCGTCCAGGCGAAGTACCTGCGCCTCGAGAATTACTTTCGCGTTTTTAAACGGAAACTTGATCAGCAGGACATCGTTTTTTGTGAGAATCGAGTTCCTGAGAAAGCATAATCCCCCCGAGGAGATGTTGACTATTTCCACCTTGAAGGGCGTTTCGCTGCCTTTGACCTTGTATTCAATGAAACTGTTGGGAATCCTGATCCTTCCCGTATTTCTCTTGTCTATCGACTTTCTCATTGGGCTCCGACTTCCTGTACATGGTGATATTCCAGGGCTGTTTCCCCGCACTCCTCGCGGTGAGAGCAATGGTCGCAGTCTTTCCAGATTTTTTCGGGAAGGGATTCCTTGGGCACCTCGACAAATCCAAGCTTACGGAAAAAATCGGGTGAGTAGGTCAGCACGAATACTTTTATATGAACGCCGCCCGCCTCCAGGCGCTCGTTGAGGTGGCGCACGAGGCTTGATCCGATGCCGCCGCCTGAGAGCTCCTTCCGTACGGCCAGCGAGCGGATTTCCTTGAGCCGGGGGCCGTAATTGTGGTAGGAAATCGTTCCCGCGATTGCGCCCCCGCTTTCAGCGACAAGGAAAGTCCTGATTTCGCGTGCAATTTCCTCACGGGTTCGCTTCAGTATGAGTCCTTCCTTTGCATAGGGACGCAACAGTACCAGGATATCGTTGATATCGGAAGGGCTGGCGGGACGTACGGTTACGGGCATATCATCGCTTGACTATTGTGGCGTTATCGAACCAGTCCTTATTCGGATATGCGCTTATTTTTTTCAAGGATATTTCAGCTTCTTTTTTTTCCTTGAAGGGGCCAATGTAGAGGCGATAGCTCTGGTTGTTCTTTGCCAGGATCACGGTATGGCCCTTGCCGCTCAGGAATGTGGCGATCTCCTGCGATTTCGATTTGTCGAGATCGCCTCCCAGGCGCACGGCGTAGGGATACTCGTCCCGCGGGAATACATTTTTCCCCTTGGAATGCTCCTGGCTGGTTTCGGCCGAGGCGTCCTCGCTGATAAAAGACGACATCCTGCTTCCGATATCGGTCATCATTTTTTTCGTGTGCTCGTCTACTATCTCGTTCCTGGAGCCCGAGGTGAACTTGATGCCGATGATCAGCCCCGCGGTAAAGGAGATGATGCACAGCGCGATGATGAACGACATCATCCGGCTGGCGCGCTTGCGGTTGCAATCCTGCTCCCGGTGATGGGTATTGGAGAGGCGCGTGAAATACTCGGGGTCCTGTATATCGAGTTGCATGGGAAAATTCTTTGCGGGACGCCTGGTGTGGAAATCCATGTTTTGCATAGGTTTGTCAGTTCCCCTGTGAATATACAGGCGCGCGCGCCTGACGCTCTCCGGCTGCCGGGGCGAACGCCGCCCCGCAGCATAACTATGTTTTATTTTCGACCGTGCGGGGGGATACGATTAGGAAAAATCGGTTTTCGGACGGGGAGCGAGGAGCTGGCGGAGCAGACGTATTTCTCCGGGCTTGAGAAGCCGGTACTCCCCTGAGTGGAGCCTTCCAAGGCTGATGGGGCCGAATCGGACCCGTGCGAGCTTTTTGACCTTGTATCCGAACGAGGTGAACATGATGCGAATCTGGCGCTTTTTGCCTTCATTGATGGTGATCCTGACCGCGTCGCCCACCGGCCCGACGGGGGATATGCTCGCCCTGTTGGTCCTCTTCCCGTACAGGAAGATGCCTTTTTCAAGGCGTTCCCGGTCCCGGGAATCGAGGGGCCTGTCAAGATTGACGATGTATTCTTTCTCTACGCCGAACTTGGGGTGGGTGAGGGTGTAGGCGACATCGCCGTCGTTGGTGAGGAGGAGCAGGCCCTCCGTGTCCTTATCGAGCCTGCCCACCGGGAAAACCCCGGCATGCCTGAATCGGTCTGGGATGAGGTTGAACACGATGGCCCGCCCTTCGACGTCTTCGGCGGTGGTGAGATATCCCTTGGGCTTGTTGAGCACGAGGTAATAGAATGTGCCAATCATGGTCACCCGGGTTCGGTTGATGGTCACCTTGTCGACGTCCGGGTCCACCCTGTGAGAGAGGTCCGTGATGACGGTGTCGTTCACGCGAACCTTGCCCTCAAGAACAAGATTTTCGACCTTGCGGCGCGAGCCGAGACCGCAGGCCGCGAGGTATTTATTGATTCTTATCTGGTTGTTTTCCACTGTCAACGGGCGCCTTCGCGGCCTCTTTACCGGCCTTTTTCTCTTTTTCCTTCTCTTTGTCTTTTTCGGCCTTTTCTGCCTCGATATCGTCCACGATCTTCTTGAACCTCAGGTTCCATCCGTCGACCTTGGTTTCGAGACGATACACGGTCCCCTTCTTGGAATACTTCACGTTCTTCCCGAACGAGGTACCCTCTGAAAAAAGGAGTTCGTTTTCCATATAATTGAAGGAATAGTCTCCCTCGATTTCCTTCTGGCCGCGCAGGTACGATTTGTATTTTCCATCTTCATAAAGCTCAAGCGCGTGATTGGTATAGTCGTCCCGAATGTCCACGCTCCACCACTTCCCGGAGAGCACCTTGCGGTATTTTTTTTCCTCGTCCTTGTAAATGGCGGTCACGTAGCTGTCGATCGATTCGGCCTGCGCGAGCTTGAAGGTCTTGATATTGCCGCCAAAGAGCCAGCCGGTGATGCCCTTTCCCATTTTAACCTTGTACCAGTAGTCGCTCAGCTTTCCGGCGGTGGACTTGTCCTTCGTCTGTTCAATTATCTCCACCCTGTCGCCTTTGTTGAGAAGGGCGATGCGCGTCGAGTAGAGGAGGGGATCGATGCGCAGATTCGCGTCGTCGCTGATGACAATGCCGTACTGCAGCACCTGCTCGCCGGCGGCGGGCTGCGTGCCGGACTTTCCCCGGCATGAGGGGATACATACGAGCATTGCGAGCGCCATCAGGGCTGCCCTGGAAGTTTGCGCGTGATTGGAAGCCATGTCTACCTCGGGAATACGGATGCTCCGGTCTGATCCTACTCTTAAATCCCGCCCGAACACCCTGAGTCAATCATTTTTATTCTCCGGGTGGCCATTTGCAAGAATTATTCAGCAGCGGCCTGCCGGCATTATCGGACAAATAGAATTAAAACAAGGCCGATGCAAAGTGCCCAGGCCGCGAGGACAATGAGAATCCCGGAGCGCATGGTGCGGGGTGAGGCGGATGAACGCGCCATTTCGCGGCATTCCTCCATAATCCCGGGTGGGATGAGCGCGCGCGACGCAGCTATGCCAAGCGGCAGGAGGATGATATCGTCAAGAAGCCCCAGGACCGGGATGAAATCGGGAATGAGATCGATGGGGGAGAGGGCATAGGCCGCGACGATAAAGGCGAGCGCTTTCGCATACCATGGCGTGCGCGGATGGCGCAGCGCATAAAAAAGCGTGCGGGCCTCCATGTCGAGAGCCCGCACGCGTTCTTTCATTGTATTCTGCTTCATGCCGCGCCTGTAGCGGGTACGGTCGAAAAGTCTACTTCGCGTCCGCGTTTTGGATAAGCTGGATGTAAAACCTGATGCACTGTTCGTAATTTTCCGTGCTCATGCGCTCGTTGGTCCCGTGTATGCGGGGCAGGTCGTCCGGTTTGGTGATCGTTGGTCCAAACCGGAAAATACTTTCCGTCACGTTCGCGTAATGCCTGGAATCCGTCGCCCCGAGCACCAGGTAGGGGCTTACGATCGTATCCGGGAACAGCTGGCGGATTGTCTTCTGGATATTCTTGTAGCTTCCGGATTCGACGTCGGATATCCTGGACGGGTTGTCGGTCTGAAATGCCTTGATCTGCACCCGGGGATCATCGATGGTCTTTTTCACGTATTCGGTAACGCTTTCGACCGTGTCGCCCGTAATGATCCGGAAGTTTATCACCCCCACCGCCTTCGAGGGCAGCACGTTTTCCTTGACGCTGCCCTGGAGCATTGTCGGGGCGATGGTCGTGTGCAGGGAGGCAGCCATGGATGCGGATTTCGAGAGCTGTGATTTCACCATGCCACCCAGGAGCCAGAGGTTCGAAAGTGCGATCCTGTTGCCGAACGGCATCTCCGGTCCCAGGGTCTCGAACATGAGTTTTACCGGGCCGTCGATCTTTTCAGGGAAGGGATTGTCCTGGATCTTCGCGATGGCCTTGCTGAGAATACCCACCGCCGTCTCCCTGGGCGGCATGGACGAGTGGCCGCCCTCGGCGGTCACGGTGAGCTCCAGGGTCAGGTAGCCCTTTTCCGCGATACCAAGGAGCGCGACCTTCTTGTCGATCCCCTTCACGATATCCTGGGTGATGGTCCCGCCTTCATCGAGCACGAACTCGAGCTTGATGCCGCGCGACGCGAGGAGCTCGGCGATTTTCTTGTTCCCGTTCGCGCCGCCCACTTCCTCGTCATGCGAGAAGGCGAGGTAGACGGTGCGTTTCGGTTTGAACCCCTTCCCGACGAGGTATTCGACGGCCTCGAGGATGCCCATCACCCCTACCTTGATGTCCTGAGTCCCGCGTCCCCAGATGAAGCCGTCGGCGTTTTTCCCGGAAAAGGGGGGCTGGGTCCAGCTTGATTCGGTTCCCGGCTCGACGGGTACCACGTCGAGGTGCGACATGAGAAGCGCCGGCTTCAGGGATTCGTCGCTTCCCTTCCAGGTGTAGAGCAGGGTCAGGTCATTCACGGTTTCCTTTTTCAGTTTAGCGTGCACCCCGGGAAACGCCTCCTGGATGAAGCGATGCAGCCCGAGAAACTCATTGCGATCGACCTTTGATTGGTCCTGGAATGAAATGGTTTTAAACTGGATGGCGCGGGAAAAATTCTGGAGCGCCTTTTTAATGTCCAGCTTCACGGCGGGCGCGGGTTCTGCATTGATCTGTTTCGAGGTGAAAAGGCTCATGCGAATGAAGAGAACGGCCAGCAGTACTATGAATACCGCAAGCGCGCCAAGCGCGATCTTTTTCATGTGGGTCCCCCTGGAATGCGGATTAAAAGCAGCCGAGCTGGCAGCCCTGAATCTTTATCTTTAATTCGTTGAGCTTTTTTCCCACCTGGGCGGGCGCTATATCGAGCCGCTCGGCTATGGCGAGCGCTTCTTTACAGGGAATCTTACCGTCCTTCACCTTCTTGTTGATTTCTTCGACCAGATTGTCCATCGGCAACTCCGTTTATCGTAGCGTAACCATGAAATTATATCAGTAACGATGTTTTTATCAATTCTTTATTTGCTGTTCAGGCAAAATTTGCATATTTTCATTAAACTTTGGACTTGTTGCGAAGCTGCCGTCTCGCGCTCGCAGGGAACCCGTGCGGGGGGCTTCACCCCTTTTACCCCGTAAAAAATGGAGTTATGCAACAAGTCTGTTATCATTTTGTCCGCAGGCGCATGCAGCCCGGCCGTCGGGTGGCAATGAGGGCAAATCGGAAGGAAAATTGCCGCGAATAATTAAAACTGGAACGGTGTGAACCCGGAAATGAACTTGACCCGGCCGGTTGTCCCGGTATAGAAGATTCCGGATCAATAAGCATTATCCCGATTTCCAGGAGCGGTCCCTTGCGAAAAATCCGGAATATCCGCCTGCTGACGGCGACGCTGCTTTTCGTGTATGCCTGCGCCGCCACGCCCGATTATTCCGCCGTCCGCCCCGCGCAACGGGGCGAGGAATGGTGGAAGAAAAGGTTCACGACGCAAAACGATCGCGCCCGGTGGGCAAATTTCGACGTGGTCTTCGTGGGCGACTCGCTCACGCAGGGATGGGAGACGGCCGGCAAGAAGGCCTGGGAGCGCTACTACGCGCCGCGCAGCGCCCTGAACCTGGGTATTATCGGCGACCGGACGCAGCACGTGTTGTGGCGGCTGGACAACGGCAACATCTCCCACCTCTCGCCCCGTCTCGCCGTCCTGCTTATCGGTGCCAATAACAGAAGGTATAATACCTCACTCGAGATCGCGGAGGGGGTTACCGCGGTCGTGGAAAAATTGAAGATGAAATTTCCGGCGGCGAAGGTGCTCGTGCTCGGCATCTTCCCGTGCGATGAAGACATGTCGGTGTATCGGACCAAGATCTTCGAAACGAATCGAATGCTCTCCCTCCTGGACGACGGCCGGCGGGTGTTCTTCCTGGACATCGGGCGGAACTTAATCACGGGCGAGGGGGGCACGCTCTCGCGCGACATCATGCCCGACTTCCTGCATCTTTCCAGGAAAGGCTACGACATCTGGGCCGAATCCATGGAACCGGCGATGAAAAGGCTCCTTGACGAAAAATAGAACTTGCAAAACTCACCGCGGATTATAAAAGGTGCATCCCATGAAACGTCATATTTTTATTTTAATACTCGCGTGTGCCGGCTCCCTCGCGCTCCTCGCGCTCGCCCAGGAAACCGTGTGCGCGCGCTACGGCGTGAGTTATTTCCCCGCATTCAGGGATTACGTGCCCGCGGCGCTCCTCTCCCTCGCGGCGCAGCCCGCGGAATCCGATAAAACAGCGGACGATCCGAAACCGGCCATCGAAAAGCTTCCCGTCTTCGACGACGGCAAGGGCCACGAGAGGCTTGCGCGCTTTTTCAAAAAACTGTACGAGCTCGAGAAGAAGGACAGGAAGAAGGTCCGGATTCTCCACTACGGCGATTCGATCATCTGGGGCGATATCTTCACCCTGGGGCTGAAACGGCGCTTCCAAAAGGACTTCGGCGACGGGGGGCGCGGCGTCGTACCGATCATCTACACGCGGCACACCGACATTAAGGACTATGTAAACAGCACTAACAAATCGGAGTTTTATTTGAAGGATCTCCTCCAGGGATTCCGCAAGGATCTGGTCCCCCTCCTGGACCCGGGCGTAAATCCCTGCCTGGGGTTTACCGGTGAGAGCGCGCTTCCGACAAATCCCTACGCGACGATCCGCTACGCGATCCCCGACGGGGGGACGCCGCTCGAGCGCCTCCAGATTTTCCTTCGCGCGCCCATGAACGACGGCGCGGAGAGCGCCGAGTACCGGGCGAACATCGCGTGCGTGCCCGCGGGGCAGAGCGGCGAGGAAAAACTCAACTGGAAAATTTCCCTGAAGCCGGACGAAACGGGCGTGGTCAATTTCAATATTCCGCCCTCAAAGGGAGTGAATATCGATTTTTCGGGGGCCGATGCGCGGCTTCCCTGGGTTGACGCGGTGAACCTGGAGACGGCGCAGGGCCTGGTGTACAACACCGTATGCCGCATGGGAACGTTCATGTCCTGGCTGAACATGATCCCCGAAAAGAATCTGGAGCCCTCGATCAAGGCGCTCGCGCCGGACCTCATCATTTTCCAGTGGGGAATGAACGAAGCCATCGAGCTCCAGCAAAACAAGCAGTTCTCGGCGGAGCTCTACAAGGCGCAGACGACCAGGTGGCTCTCGAGGATCAAGGGCATCTATCCCGACGCGGACTTCATGCTTATCGGACCCATCGAGGCGATCAACACCTGGCACGGGAAGGCGCTCGCGCTGGTCGAGGTGCACGAGATCATCCGCATGCAGCGCGAGATGGCGAAAGAGCTCGGCATGGCCTTTTTCAACCCCTACGAACACCTGGGCGGCGAAGGACAGATGTTCGAGATGGTGAAGACGGGGCTCGCCATAAGCGATCACACGCACTTCACCGTCAAGGGGGGCGAAAACCTCGCGGAGGGGTTTTACCCCATGCTCATGAACGCGTACAAGTCCTCCACCGGCAGGGCGGGCGACGTGAAGGCCACCGGAACCGCGCTCATACGGGAGGAAAAGCGCGAGCCCATTATGTTCAATTCGAAATCCTTCGTCTATTTCATGGCGGTGGTGCTCGTGATCGCGGGGCTGTTGTCGCGGCTTCCCCGGTTCCGGGTCGCGTTCATTCTCGCGGCGTCATGCATGTTCTACCTTTCATGGCAGGTATGGCCCATCGTGTTCCTTCTCGGGATTTCCGCCCTCGATTATTTTCTCGCCCTGGGAATCGAAAATGCCCAACTGCGCGGGCGAAGGGGATCCCAGTACGTCGTGCTTTCGCTTCTCGCGAACCTGGGGGTGCTGTTTATCTTCAAGTATTTCGATTTTTTTTCTACGCTCATAAGCGATGTCCTGAGCGCCGGCGCGCACAGGATAGATCTTCCCCTTCTTAAAGTGGCGCTCCCGGTGGGAATCTCGTTCTATACCTTCCAGAGATTGTCCTACACGATTGACGTCTGGCGGGGGCACATGAAACCGGAGTCCCGGTTTCTGCCGTTCATGATGTATGTCAGTTTCTTTCCGCAGCTCCTCGCGGGTCCCATTGTAAGGGCGAAGGAGTTCCTGCCCTCGCTTAGTGAAAAGCTGAGGCATTTCGCCGTGGACAAAGAAAAGGTTCTCGCGGCGCTCTTCCTCATCATGACCGGGCTTATTAAGAAAACCGGCGCTGACTGGCTCGCGGTGAACCTTGTCGACCGTGTTTTCACCAGCCCCCAGATGTTTTCGTCGCTCGAGACCGTAACCGCGCTCTATGCGTATACGGTACAGATATATGGCGATTTTTCCGGTTATACCGATATGGCGGTGGGAAGCGCGATGCTCCTGGGGTACAACCTCACGCTGAATTTCAATCGCCCCCTGCAATGCATTTCGATCACCGATTTCTGGAAACGCTGGCATATTTCACTGGGAACCTGGTTCAGGGACTACCTGTATTTCGGCCTGGGGGGGAACAGGCGCCACGTTTACCTTAATCTCCTTTTCGTGATGAGCATATGCGGTCTCTGGCACGGCGCGAACATGAATTATTTTTTCTGGGGAGTGTACATGGGCCTTTTCCTGGTCCTGGAGCGCAGGTTCAAGCTGAACGAGAAGGAGATCGCAAACCCGGTCAAGAGGGCCTTCAGGATATTCGTCGCTATTCAAATACTGGCCGCGGGCTGGCTGCTTTTCCGCCCAAGCACCTGGGATGCGACCCTGATCATGGTTCGGAACATCGCCCAGGGTTCCCTGCAGGCGGCGAATCTGTCATTAACCCTGCTGGCCGTCATCGCGCTGTTTTTCGCGGTGCATTACACCCCGTTGAGCTGGAAGGACAAATTACGCGCCTACTGGATAGGAAGTCACCCGGCCCTCCAGGGGATGTGCGCGGCG
This sequence comes from Spirochaetota bacterium, assembly GCA_004297825.1. NCBI lineage: Bacteria > Pseudomonadati > Spirochaetota > Spirochaetota bacterium. The sequence continues at coordinate 23,520 of SCSX01000018.1, read as the reverse complement.
GGAATCGCGGTATTCGTATATAATATCGCGACCGCCCAGGTGATGCCCTTCATCTACTTCAAGTTCTGAATTAATCATATTTTTTATTGACAAAAATACGCACCAATACTAGCGTTGCGCTCTGACTGTTTGACCCCAATCGGCAGTTATTCCTTTATCGAACGATCTCCAGACAGGGACAGTACGGTAACGAAGCGCAATTCGTATGCAATGAGGAATCCGATGAGCAAGCTACATAAAACATACTCGATGAAAGAAGCGGAAATCCAGAAGAAGTGGTTCATTGTCGACGCCGAGGGCAAGATCCTGGGCAGAATGGCCACCGAGATCGCCATAATCATCCGGGGGAAGCACAAGCCCACATACACCCCGCACCTGGACATGGGCGATAACGTGATCGTGATAAATGCCGACAAGATCAGGCTCACGGGCGCGAAGGCGCAGGACAATGAGTACTTTTCGCACAGCCAGTACCCGGGCGGAAAGAAATTCACCAATATCCAGAAAATTCTAAAAGAGAAGCCCGAATTCGTCGTGGAGCACGCGATCAAGGGAATGCTTCCGAAAGGTAAGCTGGGCAGGAAGTTATTCAAGAACCTGAAAGTATACGCGGGCACAGGGCACCCCCATGCGGCGCAGATGCCCGAGGTTCTGGAACTCAAATAGACATCTCGTATAAGGAGCACTATATATGGCAGCCGAGAAATTATACGCTACTGGCAGAAGGAAATCCTCCGTCGCGCGCGTGTATCTCAAGCCCGGTTCGGGCGTAATCAAGATCAACCACCAGCCCATTTCCAACTATTTTCGCAGGAAGACCCTCGAGCTTATCGTGCGCCAGCCGCTCGAACTCCTGGGGTCGGTGGGAACGTTCGATATCGAAGCCCAGGTGGACGGCGGCGGATGGTCCGGCCAGGCCGGCGCGGTGAAGCTTGGAATCGCACGCTGCTTGGTGAAGGTCGACGAGAAGCACCGCAAGCCGCTGCGTGACGCGGGATTCATGAGCCGCGACTCGCGCGAGGTGGAGCGCAAGAAGTACGGACGGAAAAAGGCGCGCAAGAGATTCCAGTTCTCCAAACGCTAGGACGTGCGTCGTACATTACGCATACACGGGAGGGTGTCCTTTTTACGGGGCATCCTCTTTTTATTTACACGGGCATGATCGAAGTCATCAGCATACGGACTAAAGGCGAATCCATATACGCCGAATTTTCCACGGGCGAGAAGCTGCTCGTCCCCCCTGACTTCGTGAAAATATATGGACTCGCGAGCGGAAAAAGCATTGACCCGTCATCCTTCGAAAAGCTAAAGGAGGGGGCGGAGCGCCACCGGTGCAGGCGCAAGGCGCTCGATCGCCTGGCCCTGAGGGCCCGGAGCGTCCGCGAGATGGAAACGTATCTCCAGGGAAAGGGTTTCCCGCGCGAGATGGTGACCGGGGTAACGGCTTCCCTCAAGGACGCGGGATACCTGGACGATTTTGAGTGCGCAATGCAGTATATCCGGGCGCGCAAGAGCCGGAAGGCGATGGGGAAAAACCTTCTCGCAGCCGAGCTCGCACGCAAGGGAATAGATCGCGGCACCGCGACGAAGGCGCTTGCAGAATCCGGCGCCGATACAAGCGACCCCGAGATGGTGTATGCGTGCGCGCGCAGCCGCCTGGCGCGGCTGGCCGGAAAACGAAACAGGCTTGGGAAACTGGCATACTTCCTGAACCGTCGCGGGTTCGACGCCCGCGAGGTGCGAGCGGCCATCGACCGCCTGCGGCGGGAAGGGCTGATTTCAGACGAATCGGAAGAGGAGATCCACGATGAAGGTCAATGAACTGAGGGAGTCGTTCCTGGATTTTTTCAAAGAGCGCGGGCACAGGATTGTTCCCTCGAGCGCGCTCATCCCGCGCGACGATCCCACGCTCCTGTTCACGACGGCGGGTATGGTCCAGTTCAAGCCCATGTTCGCGGGTACGGTAACGCTCGACTATACCAGGGCGGCCACGGTGCAGAAATGTCTCCGCACGAGCGACCTCGAAAATGTCGGCAAGACCGCCCGGCATTGCACCTTCTTCGAAATGCTCGGGAATTTTTCATTCGGCGATTATTTTAAAAAAGAGGCCATCGAGTACGCCTGGGATTATTCTACGCGGGTGATCGGCTTTCCAAAAGACGCCATATGGGTGTCCGTGTACGAAAAGGACGACGAGGCGGTCGAACTGTGGAATAAGCATATCGGCGTCCCGGGGGAAAAGATCGTACGCCTGGGTAAAAAGGACAATTTCTGGGGACCGGCGGGCGATTCGGGCGCATGCGGCCCGTGTTCCGAGCTTTATCTGGACCGCGGTCCCTCCTACGGCTGCGGGGATGCTGAATGCAAACCCGGATGCGAGTGCGACCGGTTCCTTGAATTCTGGAACCTCGTGTTCAACCAGTTCTACCAGGATACCAACGGGGCGCTTTCGCCGCTGCCGCAGACGGGTATCGATACCGGGATGGGCCTGGAGCGCCTCGCGACCCTCATCCAGAACGTGGAGACCATCTTCAGCACCGATGAGCTCATGCAGCTCGTGAATTTCGTCTGCCGGGAGAGCGGCGTAAGCTACGAAGGGAAAAACATCTCCCCGGTGAACGTCCTGGTGGAACACGCGAGGGCGCTCACCTTTGCGATGTCCGACGGCGCGTACCCGTCGAACGACGGACGGGGGTACGTCCTTCGACGCATTCTTCGCAGGGCCCTGCGCTTCGGCCGGCAGCTGGGTATATCGGACCCCTTCATTCACAGGATGGTGAAACCGGTGGTCGACATCTACGGGGTACAGTATCCCGAGCTTTTGAAAAGCCTCGACAACGTAAGCCGCGTGCTCCAGGGAGAGGAGGTGCGCTTCCTGGAAACCCTTGAAAACGGGATGGACCGGCTCGAAGAAGGAATGAAGTCGCTGCAGGGACGCGGAGAAAAAACGCTCCCGGGCAAAGATGCGTTCATTCTATACGATACCTTCGGCTTCCCCCTCGAGATGACGAACGAAATCGCGGGCGAAAACGGGCTCGCGGTCGATATCCCGGGCTTCGATGCGGAGATGGATAAGCAGCGGCAGCGGGGAAAGCAGAGCTGGAAGGCCGGGGATTTGGGAATCGAACGACTGTTCGAATCCGCTTCGAAAGAAGCAGGGGATACGGCATTCCGCGGGTACGAGCAAAACTCGGTGCGGGCGAAGATATCGGTGATGGGTTCGGAAGCGAAGTTGGTAAAAAGCCTCCTCGCCGGGGAAAAAGGCTTCATCGTGCTGCCCGAGACGCCCTTTTACGGGGAATCGGGCGGCCAGGTGGGCGACCAGGGACTCATCAGCTCGGAAAAAGGCGCCGTCTTCCGCGTCGATGACACCAGAAAGCTCAACAAGACAATGATACACGTAGGCGAGCTCGTGGAGGGCGCGCTGTCCGCGGGCGACGAGGTCACCGCCGAAATCGATATCGTGCGCAGGAACCTGATACGGGCGAATCATACCGCCACTCATTTGTTACAGGCTTCACTGCGCAGGGTATTGGGCGATCACGTGCACCAGACGGGTTCGCTCGTGGAGCCGGAAAGGCTGCGGTTCGATTTTACCCATTTCAAGGCCCTCGCCGAGGATGAACTTATGCAGATCGAAGACCTCGTGAACGACGTAATCTGGCGCGCGATTCCCGTGAACACCCAGGTCCGTGATCTCGATGAAGCGGTCAAGCTGGGCGCCATGGCCGTGTTCGACGAGAAGTACGAGGACAAGGTGCGGGTGGTGAGCGTGCCCGGTTTCAGCATGGAGCTGTGCGGCGGAACACACATGGACAACACCGGGAAGATCGGTGCATTCAAGATCATGCGGGAAGCGTCGCCGGGGGCGGGGATGCGCCGGATCGAGGCGATCACCCTCAAGGGCGTGCTCGAACGGATGAAGGCGAACGGCGCCATCGTATCCTCCATCATGGGCGCTCTCAACGCCACGGAAAGCGAAGTTCTGAGGAGGGTGAGCGATCTGCAGGAACGCGTGCGCGGGCTGGAAAAGGAGCTGGAAAAGACCAGGACGAAAAACATCACCGCGGACATGGACGGGATAATTGCCCGCGCGATCGAGGTGTCCGGGACCAAAATCATCGCCCACCAGGTAGCCGGCGCCGGTGTCGAAGAGCTGCGCGCGCTCGCGGACGCGATTCGCGTGAAATGCCGCGATTCCGTCGTCTGCCTGGGCAGCGAATCCAACGGGAAGCCCATGCTTCTCTGCGCCGCGACCCCACCCGCGGTGGGGAAGGGCGTAGACAGCGGCGCGATCATCAAAAAAGCGTCGCCCCACATAGGCGGGGGCGGCGGCGGCCGGAAGGACATGGCCCAGGCGGGGGGCAAGGACGCGAAGGGTATCGCACGGGCGCTCGAAGAAGCGCTGAAAACCGCGCAATCGATGCTCGGCGGACAATAGTGGACTCCCCGGGAAAATTTTATTGAAATCCCTAATCCCTGATGTTACACTTTAAATGCAGGGTCGTTCTGCGGAAATTCCACTAACCCCGGAGGGTGTAATGAGCAGGATACTGATCGTCGAGGATGAACAGCATCAGCGGGAGCTCTATGCCATGGAGCTCCAGGACGACGGGTACGAGGTGGAACAGGCGGCGAACGGAAAGGAAGCCGTCGAGAAGGTTAAAAACAACAAATACGACCTCGTCGTCCTCGACATCAGGATGCCCGAAATGGATGGCATCGAAGCGCTCGGGAAAATACTCTCCCGCGACAAGAAGATTCCGATCATCATCTACACGGCCTATTCGAATTATAAAAGCAATTTCATGACCTGGACCGCCGACGCCTATATTACGAAGTCATCCAATCTGGACGAGCTCAAGAATAAGATTAAGGAGATCCTCTCCAGCAGATCCAGATAATGGACGTCGATTTCCTGAAAAAAACGCTGGTGTTCCTGCTCTCGGGGGGACAGGGCGAGAGACTGCATCCGCTTACCAAGGACCGTTCCAAGCCCGCGGTCCCGTTCGGGGGAATCTACCGGATTATCGATTTTTCCCTGTCGAATTGCCTCAATTCCGACCTGAAAAAAATCATTGTCCTTACCCAGTACAAGTCCCTATCGCTTGACCGGCATATCAAGAACGCCTGGAACCTGTTCATACGCGACATGGGATACTTCATCGACGTGGTTCCCCCCCAGCAGCGCATCGACAACAACTGGTACCGCGGAACCGCGGATGCGATCTTTCAGAACATCTACATAATCGAGCAGGAAAAGCCCGACTATGTGCTGATACTCTCCGGTGATCACGTATACAAGATGGATTACCGGAAGATGTTGAAGTACCATATCGAAAACGACGCCGACATGACGATCGCCGCGGTCGAGACGCCCCTGGGCGAGGCCGACCGGTTCGGGGTGCTGGAGGTTGACCAATCGAACAGGCTTATCGGTTTCCAGGAGAAACCTCGCGACCCCAGGCCGATCCCCGGGAAGGGCGAAAGCGCGTTCGTTTCCATGGGGATATATATTTTCAAGACCGAGAAACTTGTGCGCTATCTTTCGGAAGATCACAAGCGTGAAGGCGAAAACGATTTCGGGAAAAATATCATACCCAGGATATACCCGTACGAACGCGTCTACGCCTACGATTACGTGGGTTACGAGGGGGAGCGCGCCTACTGGCGGGACATCGGGACCGTTAAGTCTTTTTTCGAGGCGAACATGGACCTGATCGCGGTTTCGCCGGTATTGAATCTTTATGACCACGGCTGGTCGATCAGGACCTACATGGAGCAGTCCCCGCCGGCAAAAATGGTATTCGAAGAAGGCGAACGAACGGGGCTTGCGATCAACTCAATAGTTTCGAACGGCGCCATCCTGAGCGGCGCACGGGTGTATCGATCCGTAGTGTCTCCCGGGGTTAAAGTAAACAGCTATTCCGAGATTCAGGACTGCATTCTCATGCACGGGGTCAATGTCGGGCGTCACTGCAAGATCAGGAACGCGATCATCGACAAATACGTAAACGTCCCGGAAGGGGAGACCGTGGGGTATGACCTTGAAAAAGACCGTACGCGGTTCACCGTGACCTCAGAGGGGATCGTCGTGGTACCCAAGCGCTACGTGTTTTAAGCACGTGCGTAAACAGACCGGGCAGGGCGACCTGTCTTTTTTATTCGGGAGAAAATTGCAATGAAGTGCCATTTTATATTCTGCCTGCACGATCACCAGCCGGTGGGCAATTTCGATCATGTGCTCGAGTGGGGATACAAGGACTGCTACCACAAGACCCTCCAGGTCCTCGAAAAATACCCGGGGTTCCGGTTCGCGGTGCATCATTCCGGACCGCTCCTGGAATGGATAGAATCGCATAATCCGGACTATATCGAGACCCTTAAACGGATGGTCGCACGAGGCCAGGTGGAAATAATCGGCGGCGGGTTTTACGAGCCGATATTTTCGATCATAAGCGAGCGCGACATCAGGGGTCAGATAGGCTTGATGCAGGAGTATTGCGCGTCCCGTTTCAACGTCAGGCCCAAAGGCTTCTGGACCGCAGAGCGCGTATGGGACCCGGAGATCCCGCGGCTCGTGTCCGGGTTCGGCCTCGATTACACGATTCTCGACGACAACCATTTCCGATACGCGGGCATCGAGGAAGAGGATCTATACGGGTACTTCCTGACCGAGCGGCTCGACCACTCCCTGCGGGTATTCCCCATCGACAAGTACCTGCGCTATTCGATCCCGTTCCACATGCCGCACGAGACGATCGCCTACTTCCGCGAAAAGACGGAGCGGCTGGGCGAATGCGCGTTCGTGTACGGCGACGACGGGGAAAAGTTCGGGATGTGGCCCGGGACGTTCGACTGGGTGTTTGGACAGAACTGGCTGGTAAATTTCATAGAAGCCGTGCTGAAAGAAGACTGGATCACGATGACCCTGCCTTCCGAATACATCGCCGCCCGGCCGCCCCGGGGCCGCGTGTACCTCACCCAGGGCAGTTACTTCGAACTTTCCGAATGGGCGCTGCCCTCGAGGGTCGCGGCGAAAATGGTGCGGATACACAAGGAAATCAAGGATTCCGGCAGGGAGCCCGATTTTTATCCCTTCCTGAAAGGGGGCATCTGGAACAATTTTCTCATCAAGTACCCCGAATCGAACGCGCTCAACAAGCGTACACTTCTGCTGAGCCAGGAGATCGCCGATCTTGAAAAGGACGGGAACACCGTGGACGAGGCAAAGCGCGAGCTCTACATGAGCGAATGCAACTGCGCCTACTGGCACGGCCTGTTCGGGGGAATATACCTCACCAACCTGCGTCACGCGCTCTACGTCCATCTTCTAGGCGCCGAGGCGCTCCTGGCCCGGTACCGGGGTCCGGGGAAAAGCCTGATCGAAAAGGATTTCTGGAACGAGGGGGATGCGCAGCTCCTCTTTCGTATGCCCGATTTTTCCGCGATTGTCGTTCCCCGGCGGGGCGGCTGCATGTCCGAGTTCGGCGTTTACGGAGAAAAATTCAATATTTTCGACACGATCCCGCGGCGCTACGAGGCCTACCATGAGGATTTGAAAAACCTTAATGAGGATGAGCCCGGTAAAAACGGCGAAGCGGTCAAATCGATACATGACACGGTGACGGTTAAAGAAAAAGGCCTCAAGCGCTACCTTGTGTACGATAATTCGCGGCGTTATTCATTCAAGGACCTGCTGTTCGGATCGATGCCGGACGCGGAAAACCTTATGCTGCGCCAATCCCCGGTCCATGACATGGGAAACGAACGTTACGAGGAAGACAGACCCAGGGGCGAAGCCGGGGCGGACATTTCATTGCGGGCCCGGGCGCATTGTTTTTCAAAATCGCCTGAAATCCGGAAAAGTTACTTTTTCAATGATCATGAGCCCGAGGTAAGGGTCCGATACGCGATCACCGGGGGAGAGGGGCTGGTCTTCGGGGTAGAGCTGAATATCAACCTGCTTGGCGGACATGACGAGGACCGGTATTACGAATTGCCCGGCGTTCCCAGGGAAGACTCGTACCTTGACGCCATAGGATTCAACGATGCCTGTCGCGAATTTCGCATGGTGGATCGATACTCCAAATTAGTCGTAACGCTGACCTCCACCGGGGACCCTGCACTGGCGAGGTATCCCATATTCACGGTGTCACAATCCGATCGAGGGTTCGAGAAGAACTACCAGGGGAGCTCGCTTGTTTTTCTGCATGCGTTACGCGGCCAGACCGATACGTTCGAGCTTAAGGTTCGTATCGAGTAACGTTCATTCCTCTTTTTTATTCGCCACCTGGACCAAGTCCTTGTTGACCGCCTTGTAGTGCACGGGGCTCATCTTTACGAGCGTAAAGAACAGCCCCTCATCCCTGTGTTTCAGCATCATGTTGATATGGGAGACAAGGTCCCTTATTTCCAGATCTTTCCTGAGCAAGCCGTTTTTACGGTCGTTCTCCACGGTTTCCCGCATGAATTGCATGTGCCCGTTTATAAATTCAAGGGCCAGTTTTTTTTCCTCGGAATCCGCCTTGAAGTCCCGGACCGCCGCATTTATGTTTTCCTGTTCCAGGAGCGCACGCGCCTCCCTGGCCACTGCATTCCGGTCGGGATTGAGCGGTTCTTTAACTGGTTCCGACGAAACCGTATTTTCGGACATGGATAAACCGTCTCTCTGGAAATTTCAGTCGATATGGAAAATGTACTCCGGGCAGGATACTATGGCAAAACAAAAAGAGGATATTCATTGAATATCCTCTTTTTGGACAAATTGAAGAGTAATTTACTTACTTCTTCTCGGGAGCCTTTGCGGCTTCTTTCTTGTCGTCAACCTTCTTGTCGTCAACTTTCTTGTCTTCCATCTTCTTCTCTTCGGGGGCCTTGGGAGCCTTGTCGCAACCTACGAAGCTGAAGCTGACTGCCAGGATCATGGCGAAAAGCAGTACGAGAATATTCTTTTTCATATTCTTTAAACTCTCCTAATAAATTTTGGATGGATAGTGATTTTTAAACATAAAAAATTCAAGCAATTATTTTTTCAAAGTTGAAATATTTTTGGCTTTTCGGCAGTTTGTAACAGTATAAGTGAACATATAAATCAAATATGTTCATCTCTTTTACCGCTCAGGAATATAGGTGCAGCGCGAGGTGTCGGATTCCCAGACAACCACGGATTCAAGCTCTGCCATGGCTCCAAACCCTGAAAGCTTGTCCCCCAGGAGAAGGGCTATGTGAGCGGCAATATTTTCAGAACTGGGATTCTTATCCCTGAAAAAAGGCAATTCGTTCAGATTTTTATGATCGAGCTCGGCGATAATCGGTTTTAGCAACGCCTTGAGGTCGTGAAAATCGATGAGAAGACCCGTTTTATTGAGCGTACGTCCCCGAACGCTCACTACGACGCGCCAGTTGTGTCCGTGCAGGTTTTCACATTTGCCCTTATATCCGTTCAGCTGGTGGGCCGAGGCAAAACTGTCTTCAACAGTGAGAATATACATTTGGTTCCCTCATGGGGTGCTCGAAGTCCCCTGTTTAGATAAACTTAGCGAGGGTCTTCGCAATTTTCTCGATTTCCTTCTTGGATAAGGTCGGATAGACGGGAAGGGCATAGAGTTTTTTAGACATCCTGTCGCTATTCGGGTAATCCATTCCTCTCAAGCCCAGATGCTGATGCAACGGGACCGCACAGGGATGAATCACCTCGATGCCGCTTTTCTTCCAGAATTTTTCCGTCTTTTCGGCGCTGGCGTCAAACAGGATCGGAAAGGATTGGTATACGAAACCGTCGCTGAATGCGTAAATCGTGCGGTGCGGCGTATTTTTCAAGACCTCATGGTAAACCCTCGCGATATCCCTCCTGCGCCTGATAAAGTCCTGGAGCCGGGATAACTGGGAAACGCCCATCGCGCCCTGGAAATCGGTCATGGTGTAATCGAAAGAAGGGATCGGTCCGGAAGATGACCTTGAGTCGCGCATCGAGGAAAAATGCCTTGAGTTGTTGGTGAGCACGACCCCGCCGTTGCCAGTGGTAATCATCATGGAGGGTGCGAACGAGGCGATGGTGATCAAACCGTCCTGGCCCGCGGACTTCTCCTCGTATTCCGCCCCGATTACATGCGAAATATCCTCTATTAGGGGTACGCCCAGTTCCCGGTATTCCGCCATGGGTACCATGAAGCCAAAGGTATGGCCCAGAACCAGGGCCTTCGTCGCCGTGGTAATTTTTTCCCTGACCTGCCCGACAGACGGAATCAGGGCATTCTCGTCGATATCCACCAGCACGGGCAGGGCCCCCATGAGACGCAGGGCGTTGAGCGGTGCGGGGTCGAAGTAGGACGGCAGCAAGACCTCGTCACCCGGCTTAAGATCGAGTGCAATAAATGCGAGGTGATATGCCGAGGTGAGCGAATTGGTCGCGAGAGCGTACTTGAGCCCGGTGAGTTCGGATACCTGCGACTCGAAACTCTTGATAATGTCGCCGGATTCGAGTTTTTCGCTGATAAGGCAGTCGAGAACGCTCTCGAGCTCCTTTCGGGTGATCGTGGGCTTGCATGAAACTATGCTCATCTGTGCGACCTCGTGACCTTTTATAGGGGGAAATATCGCGCCACTATGGTACAGCAAGTACGAAGGTCAAGAACCTTTTGCCAGCGTGCGCGATCCGCGCCTGATAGCGAATCTGACCCCGAAAACTACTATTTATATAGTAAGGCATTCACCGAAAGTTACCGATAATCCACCTAGAACTGGAGTCTGGAGGTTTATCGATGAAACATGTGGTCCGTGCCGTTATAATAATAATCGCGATACTTCTCATGTTTATGCTGCTCACGGCGTGTGCGCCCGGGAAGTCCCTGACCAAGGATAGTTCAACTGCAATTAAAAAGAAGGAAGCGCCGGTAAACGGCGATGAATACGTATATACCTACCCCGATGAACCCGAGAACGAAATGGTCGATCCCCGGGCGAAACATGCCGGTAAAAAAACCGAGGCGAAGGGACAGACCGATGAAATCATGGTGAGCGGCACCGCCGATACCCCCAGGAAAGAACAATTCTACCAGACCGGCATGGCGTCCTGGTATGGGAGGGAGTTCAACGGTAAAATGACCGCATCCGGGGAAAAATTCGATATGAACGGACTCACGGCAGCACATAAAACCCTGCCCTTCGGGAGTCTTATAACCGTTAAAAATCTCGATACGGGCAAATCTGTGCAGGTGAAGGTCAATGACCGCGGACCATACAAAAAGGACCGGATTCTCGATCTTTCGTTCGGCGCCGCCAAGCAGCTGGACATGGTTTCCACGGGCGAGGTTATGGTGGGAATCAACCTTGTGAAGCAGGAAGGCGACCAGAAAACCGCCGTTCGTGAAGGCGACGAAGTCGAGCCGGTAAGCGGAGATCTCAAAAGCGACGGCGCGGACAAGGGCGGCCGCAACGGCACGAAAAACGACAGCGAGGGCCGATACAGCATCCAGGCCGGGGCGTTCTATTCCCAGAAAAAGGCGCAGGATCTTAAGGTAAAAATAGAATCGATGGTGGACAGGCCGGTGATCCTCATCAAGGAGAAGGAATATTTCAAGGTCCGGATCGAAGGCATACACTCGAAATCTGATGCGACCGCTTTCAAGAAGAAATTAAGCGGGAGTGATATCTCCTCGTATATCATAGAAAACAAGGAATAATCCCCGTTCCCCCTGCGCGCAGACAGCCGGCACTCTTTGCCGGCTGTCTGCGCGCAGGGTTTGACATTATGTCCCATAAAAAATCATCAACCTGATCTATAGTGTGAAAATATTTTGTTGACAAAAAGAGGGTCGATTTCGATACTACATCGCCACTGTGCCCACGTAGCTCAGTCGGTAGAGCATTTGCATGGTAAGCAAAAGGTCACCAGTTCGATTCTGGTCGTGGGCTCTTGTATGTACAACGTGATGCATCTTCGCTGCATCGGTCCTCGGTTTTTCTCGCACAGAGAAAAGGCGTAGTTCTATTAATTGCTTGACGCGGAAAGAGCATCATTTAGTGTGCTCATACTTTATTTTCTGGGTAGGGTCTTTATGCGCGACATTATCTTACTCTCCTGCAAGGAATGCAAAAACCGTAATTACGCGGTCACCAAGAACAAGAAGAACCAGGCTGGCAAGCTTGAGATAAAGAAATACTGCAAGTTCTGCAATCGCCATACTCCCCACAAGGAGACCAAGGCGTAGGCGTACCACTACGTACAGGCAGGGTGTGAGCGTGATTAAGAAGATAATTGGATATATAAAAGAAGCCCGCGAGGAGCTTAAAAAGGTAACCTGGCCGGACAGGGATGAAGTCACGAGCTTTACGATGGTGGTTATCGTATCGGTGGTCGTGGTCTCTATATTCCTCTGGCTGGTTGATTCCGCGCTCATGCAGATAATCAAGCTGGTGATTAGCTGATATGGCGAAGGAGTGGTATGTAATCCATACTTATTCGGGGCATGAAAATAAGGTCAAACTGGCCCTGGAAAAGAAAGTACAGAATCTGCACCTCCAGGAAAAGGTATTTCAGGTAAAAGTACCGACTGTCGAGGTGCCGGAGATAAAGGACGGCAAGAAGCGCCTGAAATCGAAGAAGTTCTTCCCCGGGTACGTGTTGATCGAAATGGAACTCGATGACGAAACCTGGCTCGCGGTGAAGAACACGACCGGTGTGACCAATTTCGTGGGCGCATTCGGCACGAACCGTCCAAGACCTTTGCAAAAGGGAGAGGTTGAAGCTCTTTTCGACCAGATGGGCGAGCAAAGGGCGAAGGAAAAAGTCTCCGTGGTAATGGATTTTGCCGTGGGAGAACACGTGAAAGTAATAGACGGCCCCTTCAACAACTTCAGTGGGGTGATTGAAGAAGTATACCCGGAAAAGGGCAGGCTGCGGGTGAAGGTTGAAATATTCGGCCGCGGTACGCCGGTTGAGCTCGACTTCCTCCAGGTGGGTAAAATCTGACAGTATCATGCGAAGGCGTTTCGTGCGTCACGCATAGCGAACTATATTAGCGAGACAGGGTAATTCTCATGGCACCAAAAGGAAAATCGGCGAAGAAGAAAAAAATCGTTACCATGATAAAGCTTCAGATCACGGGCGGAAAGGCCAACCCCGCTCCGCCGGTCGGTCCCGCCCTTGGGCAGCACGGGCTTAATATCATGGAGTTCTGCAAGGCCTTCAACGAAAGGACCAAGGACCAGGAGGGCACCATTCTCCCGGTCGTCATCTCGGTGTATGAGGACAGGACTTATACATTCATAATAAAGACTCCTCCCGCATCGGTGCTCATTCGCAAGGCGATGGGACTGGAAAAGGGATCAAAGGAGCCGAATAAAATCAAGGTAGGCAAGATCACGAGGCCGCAGCTCGAAGAGATTGCGAAGATTAAGATGCCCGACCTGAACGCCAATACCCTGGATGCGGCGGTAAAGATTATCGCGGGGACCGCAAAATCCATGGGAGTCGAAGTCGAGTTGTAGGCCGGTCGTATCGGAACCTCGTCGTTTATTATCAAGGATGCAATGAGGAAGAGCAATGAATCGCGGAAAGAAAATCACTGACGCCAGAACCAAAGTAGACAAGAACGTCCTGCACAACATAGAAGAGGCCGTGGGGCTCATGAAGGAGCTCAAGTTCGCCAAGTTCGACGAGAGCGTCGAAGTCTCGGTGAAGATCGTGCACAAGAGTTACCAGAATGTGCGCGGTTCGGTATCGCTTCCCAATGGTACAGGCAAGCAGGTCAAGGTCCTTGTGATATGCAAGGGCGACAAGCAGAAGGAAGCGCGGGACGCCGGCGCGGACCTTGTAGGTGCCGAGGATGTCATTGAGAAAATCAAGGGCGGCTGGATAGATTTCCAGGCGGTGGTTGCCACCCCCGATATGATGAAGGAAGTAGGCAAGCTCGGTCCGGTTCTCGGCAAGAAGGGACTTATGCCGAAACCCAAGGCGGGAACCGTGACGGACGACGTCAAGGGCATCATCAAAGAGCTCAAGGGCGGCCGCATAGAATACAAGGCCGATAAAAGCGGAGTGGTGCACGTCGGCGTGGGCAAGGTATCGTTCGAGAATAACGCAATAGTTGAAAATGTGAAGACATTCTTCAACCAGGTAATGAAAGACAAGCCCTCGGATGCGAAGGGAAACTATATCAAGTCGGTGTTTCTCAGCTCGACCATGGGGCCCGGCATCAAGATCAACCACAAGGGGATCTAACGGTAATGGTTAAACAGTATAAAATCGACGAAGTACAGAGCCTGTCGGAAAAGCTCAAAAAGAAGCGCAACATCATCCTCACCAATTATTCCGGCATCAAGGTGAAGGACCTGAGCGATTTGCGCAGGAAGCTCCGCTCGAAAGGCTGCGATTATAAGGTTGTTAAAAATAATCTATTCAAACGCGCCATCAAGGATACCATCGGGATCGACATGGATAAGCACTTGGTGGGTCCGGTCGGTGTGGTGTTCACCGAGACCGACCTGGGTGAGGCCGCGAAGATATTAAAGGATTTCAACAAGGAGATCGAGAAGTTCAGCTTCTCCGTCGGTGTGATGGATAACGTCATCTATACCGGCGAGCAGGTCCGCACAATAGCCGATCTTCCTTCTAAAGAAGTGCTTCTCTCGCAGATCATGTCGCTCCTCAACGGCCCTGCTTCGAAAGTGGCCATTGGAACGAACCAGATCATGGCGTCGCTGGCGAGGGGCATAAACGCTGTTGCAGAAAAAAACGCCCTGTAGTCCGGGCTTGTTTTTGTAATTTAAGGGGTTTGTGATTTCATAATCTGCAGTAATTCTGCGTAAGGATGTGATTACAATGCCTTGAATTACCCTTATAGGTTTTTACGGGATACACCGTATTAACTTGATAAAGTTCACTAAGTATAAGGAGTAACCAAATGGCAAAGCTTTCTGTTCAAGAATTGTTGGATGCGATTGGAAGCCTGACGCTCATCGAAGCGGCAGAGCTGGTTAAAGCGATGGAAGAGAAGTTCGGAATATCCGCCGCTGCTCCCGTCGCCGTGGCCGCCGTCGCCGGCGCGGTTGCCGAGGCCGTGGAAGAACAAACCGAATTTGACGTCATCCTTACGGGATTCGGGGATAATAAGATCAACGTTATCAAGGTTGTCCGCGAAATCACGTCGCTCGGTCTCAAGGAAGCCAAAGACCTGGTTGAAGCCGGCGGTAAGGCGGTTAAGGAAAAGGTTTCCAAAGAAGATGCGAATAAGATCAAAGAGCAGCTTATCGCTGCCGGCGCGACTGTCGAAGTCAAGTAAATCGGACATCGGCATCAGCCGCCTTTTACTGTAGGGACAATAATAGGTTTGATTGCCTGGCAATCAAACCTATTGGCGTCTCTATAATTATTTTTTGACGTTATTTAATTTGAATTTCGGCTTTTTATTGTTATTATTACTCTTGTTCAGAGTAACCGGGGTGAGTAATCTGACTCTTCTACCGTGGGCAGCGGTTTTTCTTAATATAGTACATGTACCATACACCCTTTACCAGAAACTGCAAGCGTTTAAGTGTAACTCCGGGTGCTGAGTCGCCGGACGCGTATTTATTGGGTAAGCAAAAAAAAGTGAAAGGATAAACCTTCCATGCAAAAGGCGAAAATACTGAATTTCGGCAAGATCAACCCTAAAACCGGGCTTCCAAATCTCATCGATATCCAGCTGAAATCATACGAATGGTTTTTACAGGATAATATCGCTCCGGGAAAACGGAAAAATCATGGGCTTCATGCGGTTTTTGAAGAGGTTTTCCCCATCGAAAGCCCCCACGAAGACGTCGTGCTGGAATTTCTTGAATACGAGATAGGATCGCCAAAATATTCCGAGGTTGAATGCAAGGAGCGTGACGCCACCTTCGCGGCACCCCTCAAGGCCACGATCCGCCTTATCAAGAAGGACAGTATGGAGGTACGCGAACAGACTGTGTACATGGGGGACATTCCCCTCATGACGCCCCGCGGAACCTTTATCATAAACGGCGCGGAGCGCGTGGTGGTTAACCAGTTGCACAGATCTCCCGGCATATTCTTTTTCTACGAGGAAGCCGAGCGCGTTTACAACGTGAGGGTGATACCCGACCGCGGTTCCTGGCTCGAGTTCGAAATGGACACCAAGGGCTACGTAATCGCCCGTATCGACAGGAAGAAAAAATTCTCGGTAACGCTGCTCATCAAGGCCCTGGGATATGAGAAAAACGACGAAATAGTGAAGTTGTTCTACACCACGAAGACCCTGAAGCTCAACAGCGAAGAGGCCTTCGATGCGCTTTCGGGCCGCAGGGTCGCGCGGGATATCGTGAGTTCCGAAACGGGCGAGATCATCATCGAGGCCTGCGGAAGGATCAACATCGATATTATTGACAGGCTCAGGGAAGAGAAGGTCAAGGAAGTGGAGTTGATCGAGTTCCCGAACAGCAAGGACGACGCTTTTCTGTTCAATTCATTTGAGAAAGACGAATGTCATACGGCCGAAGAGGCGATTCTCAAAATCCACCAGATTATGCGCCCCGGTGAGCCTTCAAATATCGACAACGCACGCGCGGAATTGAACAGGCTCTTCTTTAATCCCAGGACCTATAGCCTGGGTTCGGTCGGGCGCTATAAAATCAACAAGAAGTTCGGCTTCGACAATAAGGCGGTCACCGCCGAGGTGCTCAGCAAGGATGACATCGTCGCCACGGTAAAATATCTTCTCCACCTCATTGCGGAGGCGGAAGGGTACTACGTGGACGATATCGACCACCTGGGGAATCGCCGGGTGCGTTCCGTGGGCGAGCTCATCATGAACCAGATCAAGGTCGGGTTCCAGAGGATGGAGCGCGTGATCAAGGAGCGCATGACCATACAGGACCTGGACCTTGTCACTCCCCAGGCGCTGATCAGCATCAAGCCGATAACCGCGGTCATCAACGAATTCTTCGGTTCAAGTCAGCTCTCGCAATTCATGGACCAGACGAACCCGCTCGCGGAACTTACCCACAAGAGGCGGCTCAACGCCCTGGGACCCGGCGGTCTTTCGCGCGAAAGGGCGGGCTTCGAAGTCCGCGACGTTCACCCGTCGCATTATGGCCGCATGTGTCCCATAGAAACGCCGGAAGGGCCGAACATCGGCCTTATCGTTTCCATGAGTACGTACGCCCGAATCAACGACTACGGATTTCTCGAAACGCCGTACAAGGTCGTTGAAAAGGGCAAGGTTACCGACAAGATCGAATACCTCACCGCCGACGAGGAAGATAAGTACTTTATCGCCCAGGCGAACGCCGAGATTGACGACCATGGCGTGTTCACCAAGAGCCTCATTCCCTGCCGGAATATGGGCAACTTTCCCTATAAGAAACCCAATGAAATTCAGTACATGGACGTAAGTCCGTCGCAGATATTCTCCGTTTCGACGTGCCTCATACCGTTCCTTGAACACGATGATGCGAACCGTGCGCTTATGGGATCCAACATGCAGCGGCAGGCCGTTCCGCTCATGGTGACCGAATGTCCCCTGGTGGGGACGGGCATAGAGCCGGCGGCGGCATACGATTCAGGTGTGCTTCTCATCGCGCAGCGCGGCGGCGAAGTCGTGAGTGCGGATGCGAGGGTGATCAAGGTGAAAGCCTCGAATGGGGAGACCGACACCTACGACCTTCTTAAATTCAAGAGGACAAACCAGGGAACATGCTTCAACCAGACCCCCATGGTACGGCTGGGGCAAAAGATCAAGCAGGGGGACGTCCTGGCTGACGGGCCCGCGACGGAAAATGCGCGGCTCGCGCTCGGTAAAAACATCCTGGCGGCGTTCATGCCCTGGATGGGTTACAATTTCGAGGACGCCATCCTGATATCGGAACGGCTCGTAAAGGATGACACCTTTACCTCGCTGCACGTCGAACAGTTCGAGATCGAGGCCCGTGAAACCAAACTCGGTCGCGAAGTAATTACCAGGGACATCCCCAACCTGAGCGAGAAGGCATTCAGGGACCTCGACAGCGGCGGGATCGTGCGCGTCGGCGCGTATGTCAAGCCCGACGATATACTCGTCGGCAAGGTAACGCCCAAGGGCGAACAGGACCTCACCCCGGAGTATAAGCTGCTGCACTCGATCTTCGGCGAAAAGGCGCGCGAGGTGCGCGATACGTCATTACGGGTGCCTAACGGCATCGAGGGCATCGTGCTCGACGTGAAGCGTTTTTCAAGGGAAAACGGCGATGAACTGGCCCCGGGCGTTGAGGAACTGGTGAAGGTTTACATTTCTACGAAGCGCAAGATATCGGTCGGCGATAAAATGGCGGGCCGGCATGGGAACAAGGGTGTCATCTCGCGCATCGTTCCGGAATACGAGATGCCGTACCTCCCCGACGGAACGCCGGTTGATATCGTACTGAACCCGCTCTCGGTTCCTTCCCGAATGAACCTGGGACAGTTACTGGAGACCGAACTCGGATGGGCTGCGAAAGAACTCGACCTTCTCGTGGAAACACCGATCTTTGACGGCGCCACGACCGTGGATATAAAAGAGTATCTCAAGAAGGCAGGACTCCCGGAAGACTCCAAATCCGAGCTCTTCGACGGGCGTACGGGCCAGCCTTTTGAGAACAAGGTGATGGTCGGGTACATCTATATGCTCAAGCTCGCGCACATGGTGGATGACAAGATACACGCGCGTTCTACCGGACCGTATTCGCTTGTCACCCAGCAACCGCTCGGAGGGAAGGCGCAGTTCGGAGGGCAGAGGCTCGGGGAAATGGAGGTTTGGGCGCTCGAGGCGTACGGTGCCGCCTACACGCTCCAGGAACTGCTTACGGTGAAGTCGGACGACATGCTGGGCCGTGCCCGTATCTATGAAGCGATCGTGAAGGGCATCAACACGACATCTCCCGGTATTCCAGAGTCGTTCAATGTGCTCGTCCAGGAACTCAGGGGTCTAGCGCTCGACGTCAAGATTTTCGACGAGGCCTCGAACGAGATCAGTCTATCGGAATGGAGCGAAGGATTCACCAAGCCGAAACGCAAGATCAAGATCGACACCTTGCAGAATATCTGACGGAAGGAACACGCTCGCGAATAAATTCACCTGGTGAAGGGAACTATATGAGGGATTTTAACGATTTCAATTCGATTCAGATAAAGCTGGCATCGCCCGACATGATCAGGGAATGGTCATACGGGGAGGTTAAAAAGCCCGAGACGATAAATTACCGGACTCTCAAACCCGAACGGGACGGACTCTTTTGCGAAAAGATTTTCGGAACGACCAAGGAATGGGAGTGTTACTGCGGCAAATTCAAGTCGATTCGCTACAAGGGGGTCGTCTGCGACCGCTGCGGGGTTGAGGTCACCCATTACAAGGTCCGCCGGGAGCGCGGGGGCCACATCGAGCTCTCGTGCCCCGTGGCCCACATCTGGTATTACCGCTCCGTTCCTTCGCGGATGGGGCTCCTGCTCAACCTGACCGTGAATGCGCTCAAATCGGTGCTGTATTATGAAAAATACGTGGTGATTGACCCGGGCGAGGCCGCCGCGGAAAATTTGAAATCCGGCGACACGCTCGACGAAGAAACCTTCAATTATTATTACGAAAAATACGGCGATACGCTTGTCGCCGATATGGGCGCCTCGGCGATTAAGGAGCTGCTGGTCAAGATCGATCTTGACGAAGAATCCAAGAACCTGCGCGCCGAGATACAGGGCAAGGAAACGAAGGTCGACAAGAAGCTCATCAAGCGGCTCGAGATCATCGAGGCATTCCGCGATTCGGGGAACAAGCCCGACTGGATGATACTGGACGTGATCCCCGTTATTCCGCCCGAGCTCCGTCCCATGGTTCAGCTGGACGGCGGGCGCTTTGCCACCTCCGACCTGAACGACCTTTACCGGAGGGTGATAAACCGCAATAACCGGCTTAAGAGGCTCCTCATGCTCAGGGCGCCTGAAATTATCGTGCGCAACGAAAAGCGCATGCTCCAGGAAGCCGTGGACGCGCTCTTCGACAACAGCCGGCGCAAGCGTGCGGTCAAGGGGAAGGGCAACCGTCCGCTCAAGTCTCTTTCCGATATGCTCAAGGGGAAGCAGGGTCGCTTCCGCCAGAACCTGCTCGGGAAACGCGTCGACTATTCGGGACGATCCGTAATTGTCATCGGCCCCGAGCTCAAGCTGTACCAGTGCGGCCTTCCCAAGAAAATGGCGATCGAGCTTTTCAAGCCTTTCATAATGAAAAGGCTCGTCGATAAAGACTATGTGCAAAACATCAAGTCCGCCAAGAAGATGGTGGAAAACGAGAGGCCCGAGGTTTGGGAAGTACTCGAAGAGGTAATTTCGGAACACCCGGTTCTCTTAAACCGTGCCCCCACGCTGCACAGGCTCGGCATTCAGGGCTTTGAACCGGTGCTGGTCGAGGGGAAGGCCATTCGCCTCCACCCGCTGGTCTGCCATGCCTACAATGCAGACTTCGACGGCGACCAGATGGCAGTGCACGTTCCGCTCTCCCCGAAGGCGCAGCTTGAATGCTGGACCCTCATGCTTTCGGCGAACAACCTGCTCTCACCCGCAAACGGACAGCCGGTGGTTTCGCCCACACAGGATATCGTTCTCGGGGTTTATTTTCTGACCTCGTTGCTTCCGGGGGCGCCCGGCGAAGGGTTGTATTTCGACGATGAAGACGAGGTCCTCCGCGCGGTTGATTTCGGACAGATAAAGGTTCGGACGCAAATCAAGTTCCTGATGAACAATGAATGGGTGGATACCACCGCGGGACGACTCGCATTCCAGAAGGTCATGCCCGAGGGATACCCGTTTGTGAATCGGACCATTAACGACAAGGGCCTGTCGGGGATCATCTCCGATATATTCAGGAAATTCGGTCCCACGCACACGGTGAAGGTGCTGGATGACGTCAAGGAAATGGGGTACCATTACGCAACCTATTTCGCCCCGACGATCAGTATCTCGGACATCATCGTGCCCAACGAGAAAAAGGGCATTATACTCGACGCCGACAAGAAGGTCGAGGAAATCGAGAACGAGTTCCGCATGGGATTCATCACGAACGAGGAACGCTACAATCGCGTTATCAACGTGTGGACCAGTACCAACGAAATCATCGCCGAAAAGATGTTCGAGGAGCTCGCGAAGGACCGCAACGGATTCAACCCGATTTATATCATGGCGCAGTCCGGGGCGCGCGGATCGAAGCAGCAGATACGCCAGCTTGCCGGTATGCGCGGTCTCATGGCCAAACCCAGCGGCGAGATTATCGACGTTCCCATTCGCGCAAATTTCCGCGAGGGACTGACTGTACTCGAATATTTCATCTCGACAAACGGGGCGCGCAAGGGCCTTGCAGACACGGCCCTTAAAACCGCCGATGCGGGCTATCTTACCAGGCGTCTCGTCGACATCGCACAGGATGTGGTGATCACGGGAGAGGATTGCGGTACGACGATCGGCATCGACGTCACGGCCATCAAAGAGGCCGATGAAATAATAGAGTCCCTGGGCGCGCGCGCCCTTGGGCGCACCCTCCTCTACGATCTCATCAATCCCGTGACCGGGGAAATCATCTGCAAGGCAGACGAAATCGTCACCGAGGAAATCGCGAAGGTGGTCGATGATCTCAATATTGATACGATAGAAATTCGTTCGGTACTCACCTGCGAGGCTCGCTATGGCGTGTGCTCCAAGTGCTACGGGCGCAATCTTGCGACTGCCCGCCCCGTGGACCTTGGAGAAGCGGTCGGCATCATCGCCGCACAGTCGATCGGTCAGCCGGGCACGCAGTTGACCATGCGTACATTCCATATAGGCGGGATCGCCTCACGTTCGGTAGAGGAGAGCGATATCAGGCTCAACTATTCGGTATTCGTGAAAGATCTGACTTTCCGCACCATCCGGACCGAAGACAAGAAAACGATCTCCGTCCGGCGCGGCTACATGGTCGTGCAGAGGGTCGTGGGCGAGCTGAACCTTAAGGGAGAAACCGAGAATCTGCTCCAGGAAGGTTCCAAGATTTACGCGGGAACCGCCGTCGCGCGCGGAAGCGGGGGCGAAGAATACACCGCAAAGACCTCGGGCATACTGAAATACGACAAGAAGAAAATATACGTTCTTGGCGATCCGCACTCGATTCCCATCAATGTGGGCACCGAAATCTATGCCAAGGAAGGGAAGTTCTACGAACGGAACGAGATGCTCGCATCGTTCGACCCCTGGCTCGAGCCGATCGTCACAGAAAGCGCCGGCAAGGTCCAGTTCGTCGATATCGAGCTTAACAAGAGTCTCCGCGAGGAGATGGACCACCTGACGGGTAACGTGAAAAGGGTCATCGTAGAGTACAAGACGGAAAAGCTGCAGCCCCGGATCGATATTTACCCCTCATCGGGTGAGCCGACGACGTACCTGCTTCCCAAGGGGGCGCACCTCATGGTCGTAGAGGGCGATACCGTCAAGGCGGGGGCGATCCTTTCAAAGATCCCGCGCGAGGTGGAGAAAACAAAGGACATCACCGGCGGTCTGCCCAGGGTTGCGGAGCTCTTCGAAGCGCGCACGCCTAAAGACTCGGCGACGCTCTCCGAACTCGACGGTACGGTAACTATCGGCGACACCTCGAAGAACAAGCGCAAGATCATCATTTCCGCCGAGGACACTACCCAGAAGGAATACTCAATCCCGGCGTCAAAGTTCCTGCGGGTCCAGGACCGCGACTTCATCAACAAGGGCGAAAAGATCGACGATGGTCCGATAGACCCGCACGATATCCTCCGGATCAAGGGTCCCCGGGAGCTCCAGAAGTTCCTGGTGAACGAAATCCAGGGAGTGTATCGGCTGCAGGGCGTGGCAATCAACGATAAGCACATCGAGGTGATCGTCCGCCAGATGCTCAGGAAGGTCAAGATCACGGATCCGGGCGACACCACCTTCGTGGTGGAACAGATTGTCGACAAGTTCGATTTCATCGACGAAAACGACCGGGTCGGGCAGGAGGGCGGGAAGCCCGCGACCGCGATACCGGTGCTCATGGGTATTACGAAAGCGGCGCTCAATACGGAGTCCTTCATCTCCGCGGCTTCCTTCCAGGAAACCACGCGCGTGCTCACCGATGCCGCCATAAAGGGCAAGGTTGACCAGCTGCGCGGTCTCAAGGAAAACGTCATTATCGGCCACCTCATCCCCGCAGGCACCGGGGTCCGGGAGTACCGGAAGGTCGACGTGTACCAGCATGAGGAAGGCGACCTTGAGGGGATCGCACCCGAAAAAGTGGAAGGGCAGGAGATACCCGTAGAGCAAGAAAATTCTTGACAAAAAACCGTTGGAAATTTCAGAGTTATGCTCTCAGTTTTACATTAATTCTGTATAGTGGCGGGGGAGAGCGGTGTGCGGTTCCCCCTGTAAAGAATACCGGTTATTGTCCCATACGGGGAGTAAAACCCTCGACTTCAGTCGAAGACTTTAGTATGCTTGCGGGATGGAAAACTATCGTAGGTCAAGTCACTCGATATACGATATAAAGT
>SCSX01000017.1 GCA_004297825.1 Spirochaetota bacterium | reverse complement strand
GCCATCGCGACGAAGCGCTACCTGCACGAGCTGCTGCGCGATTCGGCCGGAAGGCATAATTATGTTCGGTTCCCCCATTATGCCATCGGCCAAAGGAGCACAGAGGGCATTCTGTGCTGGGAATTCTACTGGGGGGGCACCGAAAACCACCCGAAAAGGGCCTCCCCCACAAAAATACTCCGCCGCACCGCCTCACATTAGGCATCTCATCTCCACACGCACACCAAACCAGGGGTAAGGTATGCCCATTTACGCCCATCTTCCCGGAAAACAATTCACACTCAGCGTGCGCATAAACGCGGAAAAGGCGTACAGTTGCACGCGGATGACAGCCGCTTACATGGTACACGCGCGTGCGTTCGCCCGTAAGCGAATCGGCACCCTCCCCTTTCCGCTGCATTAACTGCTATAAAAGCGGCGGGATGAAAATGAACACGGTTTCGGCGGCAGGGTATACGGAATAACCGGCACTACCCTGCCGCCGAAACGCCGGGGAAGGCCGGTATTACCGGATCGCAACCCGTTCCACGCTGCTGTCGGGGAAGATAAGGTTTACGAAGTCGATGTTGCCCTCTTCCATCTGGGCCACCTTGACGTTCTGTTCGGGCGTTTCAATGTACCATCCCAGGGTGTCGGGCTCGTACACCAGGGCGACCGCGCGTCCCGCGTTCACGCCGCTCATCTGGCGAATATCGAAGCGGTTCCTCGTTGCCGTAATCTCGAAGGCTTCATTGTGCGCCATGACGATCTGGGTTTCCGATTCGCCGGGCGCCATGGCGAGCGGGTTTGACCCCGTCCAGAACTCCAGGGTATTGAGAATCAGGAAGTCGATGATGCCGCATATTTCGTACACGGGAACTATCCAGAGCAGCAGGTGCACGATGCTGCGCGCCCACTGGTTGCCGATAGTGCCGTTCCACCGGTACACCTTGTGCCACAGGATATAGCTCCCGTAGCAGCTGATCATTGCGCCGCAGGAGATGCACAGGACGAGTGCGAGCGCTACCAGCCTGAATGACCTTTTCATTAATGGTCCCCCTTTTTTGATATTACCTCATGCTAAGCCCGGTAAAAGATAAATGCAAACAGATAATCGAGCCTGCGGACGCCGGATGCCGCGTTTTTTCACCTTCGCTCAAATTTGTGTTGAAGAAATGCTCTTTTCCATTCTAAGGTTTCGCCGATGGGCGACAAGGTATATACGATAAGCGAGCTTAACCGGCTGCTTAAAAAAAGCGTCGAGGGAAATCCCGAGTTCACCTCGATCTGGATTAAGGGCGAGATTTCCAACGTCACGTACCATTCGTCGGGCCATATCTATTTCTCCCTCAAGGACGAGGGGGCCGTGCTCTCGGCGGTGTTCTTCAAATACGCGAACAGGGCGCTCACCTTCAGGCTCGAAGAGGGAATGAGCCTCCTGGTCTTCGGTTCGGTCACGGTGTTCGAGAAGCGCGGGAGCTACCAGTTCATCGTCGCTCAGCTCCGTCTCGAGGGAGTCGGCGAGCTTCAGAAGCGCATCGACCAGCTCAAGAAGAAGCTCATGGCGGAGGGGCTGTTCGATCCCGCCCGCCGCAGGAAGCTCCCCTTCTTGCCGAAGCGCATCGGCGTGGTGACCTCCCCGACCGGGGCGGCGATACGCGATATCATCAAGGTCGCCCTCCGGCGCTTCCCGAACCTGGAAATCGTGCTCGCGCCGGCAATCGTGCAAGGCGCGGGCGCGGTCGAGTCCATCGTGCGCGGGATCGAGGAGCTCAACCGGTCGGAATGGAATATCGACGTCATACTCTGCGGGAGGGGCGGGGGTTCGTTCGAGGACCTTATGGCCTATAACGAGGAGCCCGTGGTACGGGCGTTCGCCGGATCGCGCCTACCCATCGTTTCCGCGGTGGGTCACCAGGTCGATCACCCGCTTTCCGATGACGCCGCGGACTATGCGGCGCCTACCCCCTCCGCGGCAGCGGAGATCGCGGTCCAGGTGAAATCGGAGCTCGTCGATGAAATAGATTATTTACTGGGGAAATGCGAAAGCCTGCTCCGGTCGCAGTTACGCGAGCGGCTGAACAGGGTGCAGGGGGTTTCCACCCTGCGGATTTTCCGGAACCCGCGCGAGATCGTGGACGCGCGCGAGCTGCTGCTTTCGGACGTGGAAATGCGGATGC
Organism: Spirochaetota bacterium; assembly: GCA_004297825.1. Classification (NCBI taxonomy): domain Bacteria; kingdom Pseudomonadati; phylum Spirochaetota; species Spirochaetota bacterium. The sequence continues at coordinate 7,479 of SCSX01000017.1, read as the reverse complement.
TGGGCTCCATGAAGGATTCCATAGGCGCGGCGCGCGCGCGGCTATTGGTACTGCCCGACATCGCACGGGCGGCGGCGGGCGCGGTGAAGGACAAGGCGCACCGGTTCGGCATCGCGCTTGCCATGATCCAGAAGCTGTCGCCGCTGGGCGTGCTCGCGCGCGGGTACGCGATCGCCCGGAACGAGCAGGGCGCGGTGGTGAGGGCCGTCGGGCAGCTGCACAGGGATTCCAGGATATCGCTCCATCTCCATGACGGCGTGGCGGATTGCACGGTTAATTCAACGAGGGATGAGGTGACATTTGGAAAAAAAGCAGGCAGCTAAGGCAAAGCTTACCTTCGAGGCGGCGCTCGCGGAGCTCGAAAAGATCGCGCGCGTGCTCGAGGACGGGAGCCTTGGACTCGAGGAATCCATCGCGGAGTTCGAAAAGGGTATTCGACTGGCGAAGTTCTGCCATGAACGGCTCGAGGACGCGGAGAGAAAGATCGAGATTCTCCAAAAGGGGGCCGATGGACGGGTTGACGCGAAGAACGTGAAGGTCAAGGAAGATACCGGGGAAATCGAGGACGACGAAGACATGCAGGGGTCGCTGCTGTAGTCCGGAGCGCTCCCGGGGCGCACTGATATTACTGGGGAAAACACCATGAAAAAACGCCATTTCATTCCAATAGCCGCACTGGTTACGATTTTCGCGCTGGGCGGCTGCAAGTCGAATAAGGCGCTCTCTTTCTGCGAGGGCGTTTCGCAGGAGGGCAAGGGCGTGAAATGCGGAACTGTGTTTACGACCGGGGATGTCACCGCCGTGATCGAGATAAAGGATAATTTCGAAGTCGAGAAGCTCGATGTGAAGGTATACGAGCAGAAGAAGAACAAGGACGAGCTGGTTGAAACGGTGACACTCAACGTCGCACAGGACAAGAAAAGCGCGAACCTGAACCTGTCATTTTATAACGAGGGCAGATACCGCGTCGAGGTACGCGGCAAGGAAGGAAAGGCCATCGCCGAGAACGCCCTTGAGGTCACGGACTCCTACTGATCCGCGGTCCCCTCCCGCTTCATTCTTCTTTCCTCGAGGTAATAAAAAACCAAGAGCATCACCGCCCCCACGACTATCGCCGCGTCGGCCACGTTGAACGCGGGCCAGCGGTACACGTTGTCACTCCCGATGTAGATGAAATCCACCACACCGGGCCTTCCCGACACCCTGTCGATGATATTGCCCAGGGCGCCCGAGATTATGAGCGCCATCGCGGAGCAGAATACCAGGTTCTTTTTCTTTTCCAGGACGTAGTACGCGACCATGAGGGCCAGCACCAGCACGGAGACCGAAAGGAAAAAGCTCTGGTATCCCTGCATGATACCGAAAAGCCCGCCCTTGTTGTACAGGAGGATCAGCTGAACGAAACTTCCCAGTACGTTTATCCGCTGGTGTTCGAACATGCTGGATACCACGAGGTACTTGGTTACGATATCGAGTACGAGTGAGGCGCTGAGTATCGCCCCCGCTATAAGATGCTTTTTCATGTGTGCCGCTCCTGGTGCCGGTAAAAATTCATTAATGGCCGCCCGCCGCGCGGGCCCTAGCCGAGTTTCTTTACGATCGCCGTGCAGCGCGGGCATATTTCGGGATGGGCGGGGTCGCTTCCCAGGCCGTCCGAATAGTTCCAGCACCGCACGCACTTGCCGCCCTTCGCCTTGCTCACCCCGACCGACGCGTTTTCGTAATCGGTCATCCCGGGCTGGACGGAGTCGTGCAGCGCGAGCCCCGAGACCTGGAAGAAGCGCATCGCCTCCTCGCCCATTTCCCGGAGCATTGCCCGCGTCTTCTCGCTCTTCACGTACAGGTCGATCTGGGCCTCGAGGGAGTTGCCGATAATTTTTTCCTTTCTCGACGTCTCCAGGGACTTCAACAAATCCTTTTTCGTGTCGATGAGATCCTGCATCCGCGCCCGCACGGATTCGTTATCGTAGCGCCCGTCGATTTTCCAGTACGCCTGCTCATGCACGCTGCCGGTACGGCCCAGGAAAGACCAGACCTCCTCGGCGGTGAAGGCGAGGACGGGGGCCACCAGGCGGACGAGCGTTTCGAGTATCTCGTGGAGCGCGGTCTGATTGGACCTGCGCTTCTTCGAATCCCTGAGCTCGACGTAGAGGATGTCCTTGGATATGTCGAAATAAAGGGACGAAAGCTCGACTGCGCAGAAATTGAGTATTTTCCGATACACGAGGTGGAACTCGAACTTCTCGTAATGTTCCACGACCTGCTTCGAAAGCTCGTACAGGTTGCCCAGGATCCACTTGTCGATGTCCAGGAGCTCGTCGTAGGGAAGCGCGTCCTTTTCGGTGAAATCCGAAAGGTTGCCTATGATGAACTTCAGGGAGTTGCGGATCTTCCTGTAGGAATCCGCGTTCTGGTTCATCATGTCCATGCCCATGCGCACGTCGCTGCGGTAGTCCTCGGACGAGACCCACAGCCGGATGATGTCCGCGCCGAACTTCTTGATGAGGTCCTCCGGCGGGATGACGTTGCCCTCCGACTTGCTCATGGCCTTGCCCTGGTCGTCCAGCAGGAAGCCGTGCGTGAGCACGGTGTCGTAGGGCGCGCGTCCCCTGAGCGCGATCGCGGGCCATAGCGAGGACTGGAACCATCCGCGGTGCTGATCGCTTCCCTCGAGGTACAAGTCGGAGGGCCAGCGGTGTTCCTTCCATCTGTCGAGGACGGCGAAGTGCGATACGCCCGAGTCGAACCATACGTCAAGGATATCGAACTCCTTCTGGAACTCGGTGCCGCCGCACGAGCAGACAGTGCCCTTGGGAACGAGCGAAGCGATGTCGTCGGTGTACCAGGAATCGATGCTCTTCTCGAGCGAGAGCTTCGAAAAGTGCGCGATCGTATCGGCGGTCATGAGGTTAGTGCCGCATTTCACGCATTTGAAAGACGGGATGGGCACGCCCCAGGAGCGCTGGCGCGAGAGGCACCAGTCGGGCCGGGTCTCCACCATCCCCTTGAAGCGCTGATAGCCCCACTGCGGGATCCACTGCGTATCGTCGGTCGCCTTAAGCGCGGTCTTGCGGAGATCCTCATGATCGACCATGAAGAACCACTGCTCCGTCGCGCGGAAGATGAGCGGGTTCTTGCAGCGCCAGCAGTGCGGGTAGCTGTGCGAAATCTCGTTGGTGAAGATGAGGGCGCCGATACTCTTTAACAGCTCCACGACCTTCGGGTTTGCGTCGAACACGTTCACACCCTGCATCTCGGGAAAGTCCGCGGTGAAGCGGCCCTCGTCGTCGACGGGACAGTAGACGTCCAGCCCGTTCTCCAGGCCGATCACGTAGTCCTCCATGCCGTGCCCGGGTGCGATGTGCACGATGCCGGTGCCCTGTTCCAGGGTCACGAAATTCCCGAACAACACCTTCGATTCGCGCTTGATGAAGGGGTGGTTAACCTTGAGCTTCGCGATCTGCGCGCGGGAAACGGGGACGCCCGCGCCCTTCGTAAGGCCTGATATCTGCGCCATGCTGTCGGCGAGGCCGTCGGCCGCGATGTAGTACGCGTTGCTGAACTTCCAGGCCGAGTAGGGAAAATCGGGATGGAAGCATACGGCAAGGTTGGCCGGCAGGGTCCACGGCGTGGTGGTCCAGATCGCCACGAAGAGCTTGTCCTTATCGACGCCCTGTATATCGGCGGAGCCCGGATCGACTTTGAACTTCACGAATATGGACGGCGACGAGTGGTCGTGGTATTCGACCTCGGCCTCGGCCAGCGCCGTCACGCAGGTGGGGCACCAGTAGATGGGCTTTTTCCCGCGCGTGATGAATCCCTTCCGGAACAGCTCGCCGAAAATCTCGATGATCTTGGCCTCGTACGCCGCGGCCATGGTCAGGTACGGGTTCTCGTAGTCGCCGAACACCCCAAGGCGCTTGAACTCCTCCATCTGGATCTTCACGTATTTTTCCGCGTAGGCGCGGCATTGTTTCCGAATGTCGATCTTGGGGGCGAGCTTCGCCTTCTCGCCCATCTGCCGGGTGACGTGGAGCTCTATGGGAAGCCCGTGGCAGTCCCAGCCCGGGACGTAGGGTGCCTTGAAGCCCATCATGGTCTTGTGCTTCACGATGATGTCTTTCAGTATCTTGTTGAGCGCGTGGCCCAGGTGAATGTTGCCGTTCGCGTAGGGCGGCCCGTCGTGCAGTATGTAGAGCGGGGCGTCCTTGCGCGACGCCAGTATGCGCCCGTATATCTTGTCCTTCGCCCAGCGCGCGAGCATCTCGGGCTCGCGGGTGGGGAGATTCGCCCTCATCGGAAAATCGGTGGTGGGCAGGTTGACCGTTTTTGAATAATCCATGACATCCTCGCGTGCAAATTGAAATTCAAGACACACAATCGTGAAAGTGTTTTGTCAATATATTTTTCCCCCGTCAGGTTATTTTGACCATTGTGTGAAAATTACTTTGACAGCACCCTCGCGGCAAAGATAGGATTTTGGGGGCCGATACGAACACGGGCGGGCAGGGGCGCCCGGCAAGGGAGGGAGCGGAAATGACGGTATTGGACAAGCTGGCGTCCGCGCAGGGACGCAGGGACGACGAACCGAACAGGGAGCTTGCACGCGCGATCGCCGCGAAAAAGGACGCGAGGGCCGTCGCCGAGCTTGCCGAAAACCTTTCCAACCCGGAGAAAAGCATCCGGGGCGACTGCATCAAGACGCTCTATGAGATCGGTTATGTCGCGCCCGCGCTCATAGCGTCGCATGCCGATGCCTTCATCGCGCTCCTTGACTCCGGCGACAACCGGATGGTGTGGGGGGCCATGATCGCGCTTTCCACCTTCGCCGGAATAAGGGCCAGTGATTTATTCAAGGCATCCGAACGTATCGTGCAGGCGATGGAAAAGGGTTCGGTCATCACCGTGGATGCGGGGGTGAAGGTGCTCGCCGGGGTCGCCGCTGCGGACGTGCGGTCCGGCGCCCGGGTCTTCCCGCTGCTTCTCACCCACCTCGCGAACTGCCGCCCCAAGGAAGTAGGCCAGCACGCGGAAACGGTGCTCGTCGCGGTGAACGCAAAGAATAAAAAGGCGTTCATCGAAACGCTCGAAGCCCGGATCGAGCACCTGAGCGCGGCGCAGAAGGCGCGGGTTGCGAAGGTGATCAAGAAGGCGCAGGCGAGGTAAGGAGCGCGCGCTCGAGAGCGCGCCTGTCGCCGCACGAGCCGTCTGGCATTTCATTGAATCCAATCGGAGGATACGTACATGAAGAGGCACGCGTTGCTGTTATGCATCCTTGCCGCAGCACTGGTCTCCTGCGCGGGCACGCAGGCCGTAATCGTGAAGGACGGAGGCGCCGCGCTGTACAGCGGCCCCGATCCGCTGTCGGGCACGCTTGGCTTTGTATTGCCGAAGAGCGCGCGCGTGGAGGTGATGGAACGGAGAGTAATTGCGGGTGTGCCGGGTGACCGCGCTTTCTGCCTGGTGAAGATCGGTCCCACGGAGGGCTGGCTGCAGGAACAGGACATCGCCGCGCTCACCGGGACGGAGCCCGCGGTCGAGGCGGCCTTCATCGCCGCGGGGAACAATACGGCGTTCATCTACCTTGAGCTCGATTCAAACGGAACGTTTATGTTCCATTTCCAGAGCATGCTGGACCTCAAGGGGCCCATGACATTCCAGGGGACGTGGACCTCGATCGAGAACGCGTACAGGATGGAGTTTCCCCGGAACGACAGGAGGATCGTTCCGGCAAACGGGTTCAGCGGCTTTTTTGACACAAAAGCGAATGCCGCGTATTCCATGCCCGACGTGTTCACGCTTGTCTTGAAAAAGGACGTTGCGTCCATCACGGTATGGAACGTGGTGTGCCGGAAGATATAATCGGCGCATGAAAAACAGTATCGCCGGATGATCACGCATTTTTCAGGAGGACGCACATGACTCAGGGAGGCTTCCGGGTCCCCTTCTTCGCGCGGGGCGACATTGACGGATTCATCGGCCTGTTCATCGACAACCTGGTGAACCTGATTCTCATCACGGGGCTCTGTCTTTCGATAGGCATGCCCGCGGACGTCGTGTTCGGGAAGATCATGCCGGGGGCGGCGCTCTCGGTGCTCGCGGGGAACCTGTTCTACTCGTGGCAGGCGCGCCGGCTCGCGATGCGCGAACAAAGGCTCGACGTGACTGCGCTCCCCTACGGTATCAACACCGTGAGCCTCTTCGCGTTTTTCTCATTTATTATAGCGCCCATCTACATCCACACGAAAGACGCGGACCTGGCATGGAAGGTAGGGGTCGCGAGCTGCTTCATAAGCGGCTTCTTCGAGGGGGTGGGCGCGTTCGTGGGAGAGCGCATCCGCCGCATTACGCCGCGCGCCGCGCTGCTCTCCACGCTTGCGGGGATCGCGCTCGTCTTCATCGCGCTCGCGAACACGATCCCGCTCTGGGAAAAGCCGCTCATCGCGTTCGTGCCCATGGCCTTCATTCTCATGGAATATTTTTCGCGCGTAAAGCTTCCCTTCCGCATCCCCGCCGGCCTTTACGCGCTCGCTACCGGCGGCGTCATCGCCTGGGGCATGGGCGCGATGAGCCCGGAGGCACTCGTCGAATCGACGAAGAACGTGTCCTTCTACGTTCCCGTCTTCGCCCTCCCGCAGATCATCGACGGATTCGCCGACGTCGCGCCCTACCTGGGCATATCGGTCCCCATGGGCGTGATCGCGTTCTTCGCGACGATCCAGAACCTGGAATCGGCGGCAGCGGCGGGGGACGATTATCCCGCGATGCCCGCGCTCGCGATGAACGGGATCGGGACAATGGTGGGGTCGATATTCGGGTCTCCCTTTCCCACGACCGTGTATATCGGACACCCCGGCTGGAAGGCGATGGGCGCCCGTGGCGGCTACTCCGTGCTGAACGGCGCCGTGATGTCCCTCATCTGCTTCACGGGGCTCATGAGCGTGATCGTCGCGCTCATCCCGCTCGAGGCGGGCTACCCGATACTCCTCTGGATCGGGATCGTGATCACCGCGCAGGCGTTTCAGACTACGCCCGCCGCGCACGCGCCCGCGGTCGCGCTCGGGCTTTTGCCCGCGATCGCCGCCTGGGGGCTTTCGCTACTGCGCCAGTATATCAACGCCGATGGCAGGTATTCGCTCGAGGAGGTGAATGCCCTTATCGCGAAGACCGCGCCGCAGCTCAAGGGGATCACGACCTTCGCCGAGGGCCCGCTCCTGTCCGCGATGTTTCTCACCGCGGTCGGGGTGTACCTCGTGGAAAGGGATTTTCTCAGGGCGAGCCTGTGGGCCCTCCCGCTTGCGGTGTGCGCGTTTTTCGGCGTCATCCACGCGCCGGCGGTTGGCGTGAACATGGCGCCGGGGCTTACGGTGGGGTATGGGCTTTTTGCGGGGGTGATGCTGTTGGTTTTTTTACATCAAAAAAAGAATAATATTTTATGTTAATAAACGTATAATGTATGAACACATCAACTTGATTTTA